>NZ_JAPCJD010000015.1:0-75203 GCF_027707845.1 Aeromonas sp. QDB14
AACGCCCCAGGCCATCGAGACCCAGGGCGGTGAAGATATCAAAGACCCGTTTTCCGGTAAATCGCAATGCGGCTCCGCTTAAGTGAACAGCATTGGGGCATTGCCCGGCTTTTTGATGGCTTTGTGGCGGCTTGGCACCTGTCTACGAGCTGTCGCGAGAGGCCGTCAGCAAGATAAAGAGCAGTGCAGAAGTCTTGATCACGACCTGGCAGTCAGATCGTGACAGATTCTCAGCGCTGGAAGGGGTAGACGGAACCCAGTTTCAGGATCTGGGTCAGCTCGTCCAGGGCGGTGCGGGTCTCCAGCACCAGGGAGGGGTCCCGCAGATCGTCCAGCGCCAGGCTGTCGCGATAGTGCTTCTCGACCCACTGATCCAGGCGGGCAAACTGGCTGTCGGTGATGAGGCAGGCCGGGTTGACCGCGGCGAGCTCGGTGTCGTTCATGGCAACCCGCAGACGCAGACAGGCGGGGCCGCCGCCGTTTCTCATGCTCTGCTTCACGTCCATGTAGTGGACGTCCTTGATGGGGGTGCCCAGGGTCACCAGCCTGGCCAGATAGGCGGACACCGCCGGGTTGTCGCGGCATTCGGTGGGGGCGATGATCGCCATCTCGCCGGATGGCAGGGTGAGGATCTGGGTGTTGAACAGGTAGGATTTCACCGCATCCTGCACCGACACTTCGCTGGTCGGCACTTCGATGAAGTGCAGCTCACCGTCGCCGAACTTGGTACGCACCTCGGCCAGCGCCGCCTCGGTATGGAGGAACGCCTGCTGGTGGAAGAAAAGCACGTTCTGGTTGCCCACCGCGATGACGTCGTTGTGGAACACCCCCTGATCGATCACGTCCGGGTTCTGCTGGATGAAGACCGCACTCTCATCCCCAAGGCCATGCAGGCGGGCGATGGCCTGGCTCGCTTCCAGGGTCTGGCGGGCCGGATAGCGTTTGGGGGCGGGCTGGGAGACGTCGAAGGCGCTGCGGCCGTAGACGAACAGCTCGACCCCCGCTTCGCCATAGGCGCGGCACAGCCGGGTGTGGTTGGCGGCGCCTTCGTCACCGAAGTGGTCGTTCTCCGGCAGATGCTGGTGGTGATAGAAGTGGCGATCGTTGTTGAACACGGCCCGCAGGATGCGCCCGGTCACCTCGGGCTCCAGGGAGCGGTGGAACTTGTTGGTCAGGTTGGCGGGGGTGAAGTGAATGCGGCCATCCTGGGTGTCGGCGCTCGGCGAGACGGTGGCGGCGTTGGCAGTCCACATGCTGGAGGCGGAGTAGCAGGCGGCCAGCACGGCGGGGGCCTGTCTGGCCGCCTGGGTCAGGACGCTGGCATCGTTGCCGGTGAAGCCCAGGCGGCGCAGGGTCGCGAGATCCGGTCTCTCCTGTGGCGCCAGCACGCCCTGCACCATGCCGAGGTCGGTCAGCGCCTTCATCTTGCGCAGCCCCTGCTTGGCCGCTTCCTTGGGGTTGGAGGCCTCTTTGGCGTTGCTCTGGGAGGCGACGTTGCCATAGGAGAGGCCGGCATAGTTGTGGGTGGGGCCGACCAGGCCGTCGAAGTTGACCTCGAAGTGCTTCATGATCACATCCTTTCGATTTTTATATGGGGAGCGGTTCCTTCCGCGCACAAAGCTGCGGTGTGCGGCCATTATAAAGAGATTTCATCCTTTGTAACAAGCTGATAACCAGAATGGGTTTTTATGTCACAAGGGTGGCTGGATATGTCATTTCCAATCTAAAAAAGGGGGGGATATAGCATAAAAACAAAAAAGCGGTTGCTTCCCGCGCCCCGGCTTCGCATTAATAAATAAAGAAGCAGGGCGGTTCGGGCTGTCGGGCAAATTGACCCGCAAGATTGCTTTTTCCCGTCAAATCTCTTATACAGCCCCACAAAACCGCACGCCAACCCCGTCGGGTGCAATGAGGATAATAGTTACAGCATGGGCAAATCACTGGTCATCGTGGAGTCTCCGGCCAAGGCCAAGACCATCAACAAATATTTGGGCAAGGACTACGTGGTGAAATCCAGCGTAGGCCACGTGCGCGATCTGCCGACCAGCGGCAGCGCCAGCACCGAGCCCAAAAAACCTGTCATTCGCGGCATCAAGCTCAGCGAATCCGAGAAGGCGGCCAAGGATCGCAACGCCCTGTTCTCAAGGATGGGCATCAACCCGACCGCAGGCTGGCAGGCCAACTACCAGATTTTGCCCGGCAAGGAAAAAGTGGTCAGCGAGTTGCAAAGTCTGGCCGCCAAGGCCGACACCATCTATCTCGCAACCGACTTGGATAGAGAGGGGGAAGCGATCGCCTGGCACCTGCGCGAGATCATCGGTGGCGACGACAGCCGCTACAAGCGCGTGGTGTTCAACGAGATCACCAAGAGCGCCATCCAGGAGGCGTTCGCCCAGCCGTCCGAGCTGAACATTCACCGCGTCAACGCCCAGCAGGCCCGTCGTTTCCTCGACCGGGTGGTGGGCTACATGGTCTCCCCGCTCTTGTGGAAGAAGCTGGCCCGCGGCCTCTCCGCTGGTCGGGTGCAATCCGTCGCGGTGCGCCTCATCGTCGACAAGGAGCGGGAGATCAAGGCGTTCGTGCCGGTGGAGTTCTGGGATCTCAACGCCGACCTGCTCACCGCCGAGAAGAGCGAGCTGCGCATGGAGGTGGTCAGCCGCAATGGTGCCGACTTCAAGCCGGTGACCCAGGCCGAGACCTTCGCCGCCGTGGCGGCCCTGGAAGGGGTCGACTACAAGGTGGTCAACCGGGAAGACAAGCCGACCGGCTCCAAGCCGTCCGCTCCCTTCATCACGTCCACCCTGCAGCAGGCCGCTTCTACCCGTCTGAGCTTCGGGGTCAAGAAGACCATGATGATGGCCCAGCGTCTCTATGAAGCGGGTTACATCACCTATATGCGTACCGACTCCACCAACCTCAGCAAAGAGGCGGTGGATGCGGTGCGGGAATACATCGGCGAGCAGTATGGTGCCGCCTACCTGCCGAGCGATCCGAACCTCTACGGCGCCAAGGCCAATGCCCAGGAGGCCCACGAGGCGATCCGCCCCTCCAGCGTCCAGGTGACTGCCGAGATGCTGGAAGGGATGGAGCCCGATGCCATGCGGCTCTATGACCTCATCTGGCGCCAATTTGTCGCCTGCCAGATGACCCCGGCCCAGTACGACTCCTCCACCCTGACCGTCAAGGCTGGGGAGTTCGAGCTCAAGGCCCGTGGCCGCACCCTGCGCTTCGCCGGCTGGACCAAGGCCCTGCCGCCCATGGGCCGCAAGGGTGAAGACAGCCAGCTGCCGGCGGTGACCGTCGGCGAGGTGCTGAAACTGGTCAAGCTGGATCCGCGCCAGCACTTCACCAAGCCGCCCGCCCGCTTCACCGAAGCGGCCCTGGTACGCGAGCTGGAAAAGCGCGGCATCGGCCGTCCGTCCACTTACGCCTCCATCATCTCCACCATCGTCGACCGTGGGTATGTGCGGGTCGAGAGCCGCCGCTTCTTCGCCGAGAAGATGGGGGAGATCGTCACCGACCGCCTGGTGGAAAACTTCGTCGAGCTGATGAACTACGAGTTCACCGCCAAGATGGAAGACAAGCTCGACGGCATCGCCGAGGGGAGCCTGGAGTGGAAGAAGGTGCTCGACGCCTTCTACGCCGAGTTCACCCAGGAGCTGGAGCAGGCCGACAAGCCCCATGAAGAGGGGGGCATGCGTGCCAACCAGATGGTGTTGACCGATATCGACTGCCCGGATTGTGGCCGCAAGATGGGTATCCGTACCGCCACCACCGGCGTCTTCCTCGGCTGCTCCGGCTATGCCCTGCCGCCCAAGGAGCGCTGCAAGAAGACCATCAACCTGGTCAGTGCGGACGAGTTCGTCTCCGCCACCGACGGGGACGAGGCGGAAACCGATGCCCTGCGTGCCAAGCATCGCTGCGGGATCTGCGGCACCGCCATGGACGCCTACATCATCGACGACAGCCGCAAGCTGCACGTCTGCGGTCGCAACCCGGATTGCGATGGCTACGAGGTGGAGCAGGGGCAGTTCAAGCTCAAGGGCTACGAAGGGCCGAGCATCGAGTGCGATCGCTGCGGCTCCGAGATGCAGCTCAAGAACGGCCGTTTCGGCAAATACATGGGTTGCACCAACGAGAGCTGCAAGAACACCCGCAAGATCCTGAAAAATGGTGACATAGCGCCGCCGAAGGAAGATCCGGTACCCCTGCCCGAGCTGAAATGCACCCAGTCCGACGCCCACTTCGTGCTGCGGGACGGCGCTGCCGGTCTCTTCCTGGCCGCCAGCAACTTCCCCAAATCCCGCGAGACCCGTGCGCCCCTGGTGGAGGAGCTCAAGCGTTTCCGCGATCGCCTCTCTCCCAAGCACCAGTACCTGGCGGACGCCCCGGCGTCAGATCCTGACGGAAACGCCTCCGTGGTGCGCTTCAGCCGCAAGACCAAGGAGCAGTACGTGATGACCGAGGTCAACGGCAAGGCGACCGGCTGGACAGCCCATTACGACAACGGAAAATGGCAGGAGAGCCTGCCCAAGGCGAAGAAAGCCTGATGGCGACGCCGCTCACAGCATGATGAAAGAGGCCCCTTGCGAGGGGCTTCTTTGTTGGTGGATGGCGATATACTGGAATGGCTGCATGGATGGCAGCGCAAGACAGGGAGTTGTCATGGAGATACATGAAATACGGCCGGGCATGACCTGCCTGACCCGTGAAGGGACAGCCTATGTGCTGGAGGTGGACAGACAGAGTCTGCTGGTGCTCTTGCAACGGGAGGATGAGACCATCCCGGTACAGGTGCGCAGCGATGACATTCTGGGACCCATTGCCAGCGACTAGGGAAGAGAACGTGACGGAGGGCGATCACAGAGGCCCTCCCTTTGTTGCAAGAGCCCCCATCCCTTCGGGACGTGCCAGCCTCGTCAGAAGGGAACCAGAAAGAGCAGCTCGGCCAGGTCGGGCTGCCACTGCCACTCCCGCATCCTGACCCGCCCGCCAATCACGGGCACCCCCTCCTCCTGCAGCAGCCCCGCTTGCCTGTCAAAGCCTGCGGATCCTTTTGGCAGCGAAATGGTGCCTGCCGCCCCCAGCACCCGGTGCCAGGGCAGCACCTTGTCGGTCTCCCGCAACACCTTGCCCACCAGTCTTGCTCGTCCGGGCAGGCCCGCGAGATCCGCCACCTGGCCGTAGCTCACCACGCGGCCGGGGGGGATCAGGGCCAGGATCGCCTCGATGCGGGCCGTCTTGTCCAGAGGGGGCGCGTTCGTTCTCATGATGATGGCTCGTCAAAAACAGCAGAAGCGCCATTGTGGCGCTTCTGTCATGGGGCTTGCAATCTGTCAGCCGAAGGTCTGGCTCAGTCCCCTGAGCTCGCGGGCCCGCCTGAGCAGCTCCTGGCTGGAGTCGTCCACCGCCTGGATCTTCTGGCTGTTGGCACGGGAGTATTCGGAGATCTGGTGGATGTTGCGGCTGATCTCCTCCACCACCACCTGCTGCTGCTCCGCGGCGGCGGCGATCTGGGTGGAGAATTCGGTCACCTGATCGATTTCCCCCAGCACCAGGTGCAGGTTGCCTGATCCCTGGCGGGTCATCTCGACACATTCCCGGGTCTGGGCCAGGTTGTCCTGCATCATGCCCTGCCAGCGCTCCAGGGTGTGCTGGATCTGGCTGATGCTGCCCTGGATCTGCTCGGTCGCCTTGTGGGTACGGGTCGACAGGGTGCGCACCTCGTCCGCCACCACCGCAAAGCCGCGCCCCTGCTCGCCGGCACGGGCGGCCTCGATGGCGGCGTTGAGGGCCAGCAGGTTGGTCTGCTCGGCGATGCCCTGGATTTCACCCATCACGCTGCCAATGCGCTCCGACTCGCTGGCGAGCTCCACCGCGGAGTGGAAGGCCTGCTCCGCCTGGCTGGCCAGCCTGGTCATCTGCTGCTGGGTCTGGTCCAGCTGTTCCACCGTGCTCTGGCAACTGCTGCGTGCCTCGGTCACCTGGCCGTTGGTGTCCTGGATGTTGCGGGCGATTTCGTGGGCGGTGCTGGCCATCTGGGTCATGGCGGCCGCCATCTGCTGGGTCTGGGCATCCTGCTCGTTGATGTCGAGGAAGGCGCGATGTGAGGAGTCCTGCAGATCGGTTGCCAGGGCCTGAAGCGGATGGGTGGCATCGTCGACCCGCCCCAGCACGGTGCGGATCCGGGCTTGCAGCATCTTCAGGTGAAAATCGGCGATGGCACCCGGGGCATCCCCCGAATAGACCAGCCGGGTCAGGCTGTCATATTGCTGACCGAGCTGCCTGAGATAGCGGGGCAAGGCGATGAGCTCGCGCCAGTAGGCGCCCGCAATGACGAGGGGGGGAAGCAGCATCAGCAGCGCGGTGAGGGGGCCCTGGGTGAGGGCGGCCCAGACCAGCAGCGCCAGCAGCGGCAGGCCGAGCATCAGCGGCCTGAAACGGCGCAGCGAGGGGCGGGCCGGGGTGCCCCGTTGCTCGGCCGAAAGCAGGGCCCGATAGGCCTGGGCGGCAGCCTGCTTGAGCTGGGGGTCGGGCTTGCAGCGCACCGACTGGTAGCCGCTTATCTTGCCGTGCTCGTAGATGGGGGTGACGTAGGCGTCGACCCAGTAATAGCGGCCATCCTTGCAGCGGTTTTTCACCACTCCCCGCCAGGGGTTGCCTTCCTTGAGGCGATCCCAGAGGTCGGCGAAGGCGGCCTTGGGCATGTCGGGGTGGCGAACCAGGTTGTGGTTGTGGCCGACCAGTTCATCGACCTGGTAACCGGCGATGCGGCAGAAGGCGGGGTTGGCGTAGGTAATGACGCCGCGCAGATCCGTGGTGGAGACGAGTTGCACGTCGGCGGGAAATTCCACTTCACTGTCCACGACCTGGGCGTGTTTGCGGGCCATAAGGGTAAGCTCCGATCTGTTTGCTGATTGTTATTGTGGCGGAACCGCAGGGAGGTGCATCCCCTGTCTGGTTTCATCGGGGGCCTTATTTTGCCAACAAAGGCAGATGAAAAGTAGGGGCTAGGTTGGGTTTTTGTTGTCGATGGGTAAAAAAACGGCGACCAAAAGGTCGCCGAAAAGAAAAAGATAACACTACCTCTGTGGCACCCGGTAACGCACTTGCAACTGGTCGAGGATGTGCAGCTGGCCGGGCAGACGGGCGACGAAGTGCTCCCACACCTTGCGGGCGGGAGTGCTCCAGGCCACCTCTGCCGTGGCCAGCATGCGCGGGAACAACATGTAGTCGAGACGATCGCGAGAGGTGATCAGTTCCGACCACAAGGGGCTCAGCACCCCCAGGATGTTATCGTTGGCATGGAAATCGGCCGGTGCAGGATCGCATGCATGCACCTGCGCCAGGTTGAGGGTACCCGCCCAGTAGAGTCCCGGCTCGTGGATGTCCTGACTCCAGGCGAGATCCAGATAGAGGTGCTGGGCAGGCGCCATCACCACGGGGTAACCGGATGCGGCGGCATCCAGGCCGGCCTGGAAGCTGGTCCAGGCGAAGACGGTGGCCTCCCGGCTCACCTTGTCACCGTGAAGTATCTCCTCCCACCCCAGCATCTGCTTGCCCTTGCGGGCCAGGTATTGCTGGCAGTGGCGCAGCAGGTGGCCCTGCAGCTCGCGGTAATCCTGATACCCTTGCTCGGCCATCAGCTGCTGGCAGGCGGGACTGTCGGTCCAGACGCCGGTGGGCACTTCGTCCCCCCCCATGTGAACCTGACTCCCGGGGAAGAGATCGCACACCTCGTCCATCACGGCGTCCAGGAACCGGTAGGTGCCGGGCAGGGCCGGGTTAAGCACGTTGTCGTCGAAATATTGCACCGAGAGGTAGCGGGAGCGGTCTGCCTCTTCCACCAGCAGCTCGGGCAGCGCCTTGATGGCGGCGTGACAGTGCCCCGGGATGTCTATTTCCGGAATGATGGTGATGCCAAGCCCGGCGGCGTAGGCGACCAGCTCGCGCACCTCGCTCTGGGTGTAGTAGCCGCCATAAGGGTCGGGGCCGCCGCTCAGCTGGGGCCCCACCGCCAGGCCATGGCCGCGCCAGGCTCCCACGGCGGTCAGCTGGGGGAAGGCCTTGATCTCCAGGCGCCACCCCTCGTCATCGGTCAGGTGCCAGTGGAAGCGGTTGAACTTGTAGAGGCTCATCTGCTTGAGCAGGCGCTTGAGGGTGGCGATGGAGTGGAAGTGGCGGGCACAGTCGAGGAAGATGCCGCGAAAACCGAAGCGCGGTGCATCCCGCACCGTCAGGCAGGGCAGGCTCTCTCCGTGTTGCAGCGCCCACTGGGCCAGGCTCACCAGCCCGTGGCGCCAGCCCGCCTCGCCGGCGGCCCGGATGACGATCTCATCAGGGGTGATGGTGAGCTCATACCCCTCGGGGAGAAGTGTCGCCTCGACGAGGTGGATCTCCGCATCGTGATCCTGGGTCAGGGCCAGGCCCGTCAGCTCGTTGAAATGGGCGAGCAGGGAGGCGAGGGGTACGGGGCCGTCGACGTGGGCCCGCTCGGCCAGCCGGAAGTTGCCTTCTGTATAAATCAGGTGGGCGGGCTGGGGCACGAGGCCGTTGACGGCCTCCACCTGTGGCAGGTCGGGGCCCGGGGAGGGCGGGTTGGTCAGGCCAAGGTCTTCCCCCTCCAGCACCAGGGGTTGCAGCTGTCCCTTGCTCTCCAGGCTCAGGAAGAAACCCTTGGGCATATCGGAGTCATGCTTGAGCGGGGTGTTGCGACAGCAGAAGCGCAGCTCGCTCACCCCCTCATGGGGCACCATGACCTTGTAACTGCCGCTCTGGCGCTCCAGGGAGCCCCCTTCGATCGAGTGGGGATCGATCTGGCGGGCGAGGCAGAAGTGGAGTTTCCAGGGGGCTGCTGGCAGCTGGCTCAGGGTGAAGCGAAACCAGACATCGTCACCGTCACGGTGATCGACCCGGGTGTGGATCAGGGGTGCGGACATGGGAATTCCTCTGATGGGGTGAAGGAAACGGGAGCCTGTCCCGCAGGGGTTGTCGGCCCGGCAAGGCTCAGGGATGCAGACATGGCAGCGCCTCCGTCCTGGCAAACAGGATGGCCCCCTCCAGCGCGTCGCGCTTGGGGGCGACCAGATGGAAGTGGCCCAGACGGGGGGCGAGGCGCGTGCCGATGCCGCCCAGCAGGGCGATCCGGTCTGCCCCGAGCTGGGTCATTCCCTCCAGCAGCATGCCGAGCTGGGCACAGGTCTCATCCAGCAGGGCGGTGGCGAGCTCGTCCCCGTCGCTCGCGGCATCGAACACCCAGGGGGCGAAGCGGCCATAGTCGGCCGGGATGGCGCGGGCGGCCCAGCGCACCACCTCGGCCTGATCCCGCTTGAAGTGATCCATCAGGCGCACCGCCAGGGTGCTGGGGGGCAGGATGCCGTCGTGGCAGAGCAGGGATTGCTGGATGGCGCGCAGCCCGAGCCAGGCGCCGCTGCCGAGATCCGAGACGGGGAATCCGCGACCCGAGCAGGTGCGAAGGCGTCCCTCCCGGTAGATGAGCCCCGCCGAGCCGGTGCCCGCGATCAGGATGGCCCCCTCCTGGCCGTCGAAGGCGCCGAGGCAGGCACCAAAGGCATCGGAGGTGAGCTTCACCCGCGCAAACGGGAAGGGCATGGTCAGCATGGCGTAGTAGCAGTCGGCGAGCTCGGCGGAGGCGAGTGCGAGCCCGACTCCCATCCGCTGTTCGCTCTCCCTGGGCAGACCCGCGTCGATGCGGGCCTGATCGATGGCAGCCAGCACATGGCCGTGGGCGAGGGCGATGCCCAGCTCCAGATTGGAGCCGGCGGCGCGCCCCTCGCCGAGCAGCTTGCCTGCGTTGTTGCGAATGCGGGCCCGGGTGTGGGTGCCGCCGCCGTCCACCCCGACCCAGAACTCAATCATGGGAGCCTCCCTGCACACTCTGCCAGGTGATGGCCAGGGTAAATCTGGCTGGCGGTATGGAGGAGCCAGGGCTCTCCCCGGTGCCAGTGATGTGTGAACCGCTCTCAATCATGGTGGCCTCCTTGTGTGCTCTGCCAGGTGATGGCCAGGGCGAACCAGGCGGCGTGCGGGATCCATTGCTCCCCCCAGCGCCAGTTCTGATCCAGCCGATCCTTGTACGCCTCTGGAATAAAGGCCACGTCATTTTCGTCATCGAAGCCGGCGGTGATGCCGTTGCAGATCCCCCCCTGCGCATTGGGGTAGCCGGCGGTGTATTCCGGGTTGTTGATGCCCTGACCCGCCAGCATGCAGGCGTTGAAGGGGTTTCTCCCCAGGATCCAGTCGAGCTGCTGCTGGCCGAAGGTGCGCAGCAGTGCGCTCTGCCCGGGCAGGTGCTGTGCGGCAGCAAATGCCATGGTGGCGAGCGACGCCAGCCGGGCGTTCTCCCCCTGCCACCAGTAACCGGATTCGTTGTGGTGGGGCATGAAAAAGCTCACCCGGGGCGCCTCATCGACCCCTTTCACATACTGGCGGGCGAGAGCGAAGGGATTGCCTGCCCGGGCCGCGAGGGCCAGCTCGGCCGCCAGGGCCTGCTCGGCGACGGTCCTGGCCGCCCACTGGCGCGCCGGATCCGGCTCGATGGCGAGATACTCCAGCAGCGCCAGCACCGGCAGGCCCGCCTCGGCGGCGTGGTAGTAGGGGCGAGAGCCATCGTCGTTGGCGGCCCAATGATGGCCGAGATCGGGGTGGGCGCGCTGGCGGGCGCACAGCCGGCCGGCCCGATCCCGCGCCTCGGCGAGCCACTCGGCGCCCAGCGTTCTGGTGAGCTCGACCGCCGCCAGCAGGGAGCAATAGTCGTCGATGATGTTCTCGACCCCGTCATCCAGGTAGGCGAGGTTGTGCTCGCGCAGGTGCAGGTAGCCGCGTCTTGCCGCCTCGGCGTACTGGCTTGTGTCAAGGTCGCCGCCAATCGGTTCCCGGGCGGCGCGGGCCAGGGCGGCGATGGCCATGCCGCCCCCCTGGCGAAAACCCGCCTGCCAGCGGGCGGACTTGATCCCCTGCTGGGTCGCATAGGCGCACAGCTCCCGCTGCTCGGGATCCTTGCTCCACTTGTCGAACAGGGTCATGTAGAAGAAGCCGCGCTCGTCCTGCATTCGGCAGAGAAAATCCGCCCCGTGCAGCCCCTCGTCATTGAGCCGTTTACACAGGTTCATCCCGTCGATATCGCGACGTGTCGCCAGGAGTTCCCTGCACTTGAGCAGGGACCAGACCACCATGGGGGTCTGCTGGGGATTGAGGTAGTTGGCGTAGGATAGGTGACTCAGGTACTTGCTCATGTCGCCGCTGGCGTCGAACCAGCCGCCATGTACGTCCCGGCGCTGATCGGTGCCAAAGAGGCGTGCCCTGCGGTCCGCCCGGTCGAAGGTGCCGCTGGCGCGTTGTCCCTTGAAGTAGTGGATAACATCGGAGAGGCAGCGGCGCGCCAGCAGCCCTCGGTCGATGGCAAAGGGGGGGGATCGCACCAGACGCTCCTGCGCTCCCGTGGTCACGACGGCCTCCAGCCGGTAGTGGCCGGGCTCGGTGAAGGCGGAGAAATCGGCCCGCCAGTAGTGGCGCCCCTGCCAGCCGGGGACGCATCCCGCTGCCACCAGCGGCGTCTCCAGCAAAAGGTGGTCGTCCTGCTGGCGCAGCAACCTGACGTGGCCGCGGATATCGAGGTCGGCGCCGCACTGCAGCAGGGCGCTCTTCTCCCCGTGACATTCGTAACCCACCTGGTTGATCAAAAGTTCCATCAAGGTCTTACTCCGAAGGCTCGCCCCTGACGGGCGAGGCTCATTGCGGGGCCTTGCGGCCCCGACGCGAGGCATGGCCGGGCGACGGCGCCCGGCCGCGGGCCTGCTTACCCCTGTTCGTGGAGGTAGCAGCGCACGAAGTGGTTGTCGGCGAGCCGGGTCACCGGGGGCAGGCTCTCCTTGCAGCGGGGCATGGCCTGATGGCAGCGCCCGGCAAAGGGACAGCCACGGGATTCCGGGGTCCAGAGCGGGATTTCCCCCTTGCGGCCTCCCTCCAGCTCGGCGTGGATGCTCTTCTCGGGATCCGGCACCGCCGAAATGAGCAACTGGGTGTAGGGGTGCTGGGGGTGGTGCAGGATCTCGTCCACCTCTCCCCACTCCACCATGTGACCCACGTACATCACCGCCAGATCTTCCGCCACGTAGCGGGCGGTGGCGATGTCGTGGGTGATGTAGAGCATGGAGACGCCGAGCTCGTTCTTCATCTGCTCCATCAGGTTGAGGATGCCGATGCGAATGGAGACGTCGAGCATGGAGGTGGGCTCGTCCGCCAGCACCACTTCCGCCTCCACCGCCAGGTTGCGGGCGATGTTGACCCGCTGGCGCTGGCCGCCGGAGAGCTGGTGCGGGTACTTGGCCGCGGTCGCCTTGGCGGGGGTCAGCCCCACCTTTTCAAGGAGGCCATAGACCATGTCGGGCAGATCCCGCTTGTCACTCACCTTGCTGTGCAGCAGCAGGGGGCGGGCGATGTGGTGGTAGATGGTGTGGGTCGGATTCAGTGAACCGAACGGATCCTGCCACACCATCTGCACGCTCTGGCGATAGTCCAGCAGGGCGGTGCCCTTGTTGAACTCCTCGAGGTCGCGGCCACGGTAGAGGATGCGGCCGTTGGAGAGCTTGTACATCTTGGCGATGATCTTGGCGATGGTGCTCTTGCCGGAGCCGGATTCCCCCACCACTGCCAGGGCGCGCCCCCGGTGCAGGTTGAAGGTGATGTCGGACAGTGCCCGCATCTTGCCGCTCTTGATGGCGTTGGAGTTGACGGCGAAGTCCTTGTAGAGGTGCTGGACCTCGATGATGGGCGCGTCGGTTTGGGCGATTTGCATGACAGACATCCTTAACAGCCAGCGGCCTTGTCCAGATGGATCGGAAGATCCGGTTGTTCCTCTGCTGCCTCATGAAGGTGACAGGCAGCCTGTTGGCCGGGCCGGATCTCGGCCAGCCGGGTGTATTCCTGGCGGCAGCGCGCGTGCACCCTGGCGCAGCGTGCCTGGAAGCGGCAGCCCACCGGCACCTCCAGCAGATTGAGTGGGCTGCCAGGGATCCCCTCCAGCACGGTCTTGGGCCCGTGCAGGGGGGGGGAAGGAGTTGCCAAGGCCCCGGGTGTAGGGGTGCAGGGGCGTGGTCAGGATCGCCTTGGCTGGCGCCACCTCCACCAGCTCGCCCGCGTACATGATGCCGATGCGATCGCAGAACTCGACCATGAGCGACAGGTCATGGGTGATGAAGAGGATGGAGAAGTTGAACTTTGCCTTGAGCGCATAGACCTTCTGCAAAATCTCCCGCTGCACCACCACGTCCAGCGCCGTGGTCGGCTCGTCCATGATCAAGAGCTCGGGGTTGAGGGCCATGGCGATGGCGATCACCAGCCGCTGGCGCATGCCGCCGGAGAACTGGTGCGGGTAGTCCTTGAGCCGGCTCGGGTGGATGTCGACTATCTCCAGCAGCTCCTGGGCACGTTTGATCGCCTCATAGCGGGTCATGCCGGGGTTGTGGGCCAAGAGCACGTCGCAGAACTGCTCTTCCATGCGCAGCACGGGGTTGAGCGCATTCATGGCGGACTGGAATACCACGCTCGCCTGGCGCCAGCGGTAGCTGCGCAGTCGCTCGTCATCGAAGCCGAGGATGTTCTCTCCCTTGAACAGGATCTCGCCGCCGCTGATGTAGGCGGGCGGCTTGTGCAGCCTTGCCACCGAGAAGGCGACCGTGGACTTGCCGCAGCCGGACTCGCCGGCGAGGCCGAACACCTCACCCGGCATGATGTCAAAACTGACCGAATTGACGGCGCGCACGTCGCCGCTCTCGGTGATGTAGTCGACGCAGAGCTGGCGCACCGACAGCAGGGGTTGTTGCGGCTTCATGCTGTCTTCTCCTGAGCAGTGATGGGAGTGGCAAGTTGCTTCCAGCGACGCAGGCCCTTGTGGGAACGAAGCTGCGGGTTGGCGATTTCGTCGATGGCGAAGTTGAGCATGGCCAGACCCGCCCCCAGGGTGGCGATGGCGAAGCAGGGGGCCAGGATCTCCCACCAGGCGCCCACCAAGATGGCGCTCGAGGTCTGGGCGTTGTAGAGCATGATGCCCCAGCTCACGACGGTGGGGTCGCCCAAGCCCAGGAACTCCAGGGTCGCCTCGGTGACGATGGCGTAGATGATGGACCCGATGAAGCTCACCCCGATGATGGAGATGAGATTGGGCAGTATCTCCACTAGGATGATGCGCCAGGCCGGTTCACCCAGCACCTCGGCGGCGATGACGAACTCCTTCTCCCGCAGGGCCAGGGTCTGGGCGCGGATGACCCGGGCGCCATAGGCCCAGGAGGTCAACCCTATGATGAGGGCGATGACCATGGGGGAGGCCTCTCCGATGAAGCTTGCCAGCACCAGCAACAGGGGGAGGTTCGGGATCACCAGCACCACGTTCATCAGGAAGGTGAGGCACTCGTCCACCACGCCGCCGAAGTAGCCGGCGGTGATGCCCACCGTGATGGCCAGGGCGCACACCAGCAGGCCTGCCCCGAAGCCCACCATCAGGGAGATACGGGCGCCGTTGGTGAACTGGGCCCAGAGATCGTGGCCCATGCGGTTGGAACCCATCACCAGCTCCACGCTGGGGGGCTGGTGGGGGCGGGCGACCCGCTTGGTGGGTTCGTTGCTGGCGAGCAGCGGGGCGAACAGGGCCATCAGCACGAAGGTGACCACGATGGCGAGGCCGAAGGCGGCCTTCTTGTTGCCCAGCAGGATTTTCAAGATAGTCGGCATACGCATCTTATTTGCCTCCTGTACGCAGACGGGGATCTAGGAAGACGTAGAGCACGTCCGCCAGGAAATTGAAGCTGAGCATGGTGATGGTCATGATGAGCAGTTGCCCCTGGATGAGGGGGTAGTCACGGGCCAGGATGCCCTGATAGAGGGTCAGTCCCAGGCCGGGGTAGTTGAAGATCACCTCGGTGATGAGGGATCCGCCGATGACGAAACCGAGTGCCATGGAGAGGGTGGTGACGCTGGGCAGCACGGCGTTGCGGGCGCCGTAGTTGAAGATCACCCGGTTGCTGGAGAGCCCCTTGGCCTTGGCCATGGTGATGTAGTCCTCGCCCAGGAGGTTGATCATGTTGTTGCGCATAGTGATGAGAAAGCCCCCTACCTGCACCGCGGCCAGGGTGCCCACCGGCATGATGGCGTGCAGCAGGATGCTCTTGATGTGTTCCCAGCCAAAATCGGCGGGGATCTCGGGGCTGTAGGCGTAGCCGATGGGCAGCCAGCCGAGGCTCACGCCGAACAGGAAGAGGGCGAGCAGGGAGACCACCACGGGGGGGATGGCCTGCATCACCAGGGTGAGCGGGGAGAGGATGCTGTCCATGCGTCCGCCCCGGTACCAGGCGGCGAAGATGCCGACGATGGAGCCGATGGAGAAGCTCAGAATGGTGGAGGTGCCCACCAGGAACAGGGTCCAGCCGATGGCGCGGCCGAGGACGTCGGCAACCGGTTGGGGGTAGTAGCGCACCGAGGTGCCGAGATCCCAGGTGAAGACGCTCTTCACATAGGTGAGAAACTGGGTGCCGATGGGGCCGTCCACGAAACCGAAGGTGGCTTTGAGGGCTTCCAGTGCGGCGGGTTCCATCATGGCGCCGGCCCGGGCAAACATGACGGAGACGGGGTCCCCCGGCATGGCTCTGGGTAGCAGGAAGTTGATGGTGGCGGCCACCAGGAAGGCGACCAGATAGAAGGAGAAGCGTCTAAGTATAAATCCCATGGTGATACCTTTTACTGCAAGCCTGCCCCGCGCCGGGCAAAGCTCCCCCAACCCCGGCAGGTGCGGGGGATGGAAGACATGGCGGGGAAGAGGGCCCCCCGCAGGGGGCCGGGGTGATTAGCTGTTTGGCTTGAGTGACAGCACGTGCAGCAGACGTTCCGGGGTGTCCGGGTGTACCTGCGGCTTGGCGACCGGGTTGTCGGCACTGAACCAGCCATTGAAGCGCTTGGTGCTGTATTCGTACCAGGTCGGGTTGTTGAACACCGGGATGATGGTCTGGTTGGCCCCGACACGCTCCTGGATGGCGAACATGATCTCCTTCTGCTTGGCGGCATCGGCGGTCTGGGTGAAGTCGTCGATCAGCTTGTCGAGCTCGGGATCCTTGTAGCGGGGCGCCGCGAAGCGGTTGCCGCGCTCACCCATGTTGCGGGAGTGGAAGGCGGTCTCGAAGTACTTGTGCGGGTTGGCACCGGCAAAGTACCCCTGCAGGGCGACGTCGAAGTCACCGGTGATCAGGGACTCGGTCCAGACGGTGGCTTCCGGGGTGGCGGTCTTGGCGTTCAGGCCCAGGGCCTGCAGGCCTTCGACCCCGATCTGGACGGTGTTGACCCAGTCGGTCCAGCCGTTTGGCACCAGCACCTTGAACTCGATCTTCTTGCAGCTCGGGGTGTCGAGGAACTTGTCGCCGTCACAGTCCTTGTAGCCCGCCTGTTTCAGCAGGGCCTTGGCCCCTTCCAGGTCGAACTTGTTGTACTTGCCGTACTTCTTCTCGACGTCCGGGTTGTCCCAGGAGGCGAATGCCTTGCCAAGCCCTGACGGGTACTCGTTGACGGTGGGGTAGCCGTAGCCTGCGATGTCCACCATGGACTGGCGGTCCATGGCCATGGAGAAGGCGCGGCGGAAGTTGATGTCGTTGAAGGCTTCGTGGTTGCCCGGGTTCTTGCTCTGGAAGTTGACGTTGAACGCCACTGTGCCGGAGGCGGGGAACCAGTACTTGTTGTTCTTGGGATCGTTGCCGACGTAGAGGCGCTCGATGTCCGGTACGAAGGAGCCGAACCAGTCCACGTCACCCTTCATCACGGCGGCCAGTACCTGGTCGTTGGTGGCCATCTGCGGCATGCGCAGGCAGTCGATGGAGAGGCTGGCGTTGTCCCAGTAATGCGGGTTGCGGCACTGGGTGTAGAGCTGGGCGGAGAAGTTGTCCACTTCGGTGAAGGGACCGGTCCCGACCGGCTTGTCGTTGGTGAAGGCCACCGGGTCTTTCACCGACTTCCACTGGTGTTCCGGCACGATGGGCACCAGCACCAGGTCGTTTACCACGTTGGTGTTGACCTCGGCCAGGTCGAATTTGACCTTGTGGTCACCCAGCTTCTCGACACCCTTGATCTGGGTCCAGATGGAGCGCTCGTCCAGCGCCTTGTTGGCCTTGACCAGGTTGAAGGAGAAGAGGATGTCGTCGGCGGTGAAGGCTTCACCATCGGACCACTTGACCCCTTCGCGCAGGTCGAAGGTGACGGATTTCAGATCATCGCTGAAGGCGTAGTGGGTAGCCAGACGATAGACGGGTTTGCCACCCTGCATATCGTTGAAGATCACCAGCGGCTCATAGATGAAGTGACGGGTGGTGTGGAGCAGACCCGCTTGCAGGAAGGGGTTGAAGTTCTTGACCCATGCGGTTTCCTGCTGGGCAACCAGGGTCAGCACCGTCTTGTTGTCGGCGGCCATGGCTGTGCCGGTGGCACCGGCAAGCAGAGTTCCCAGCATGACTGAGGTTGCGATTTTGGATACTTTGGCAAGCATATTTTTTCCTTTCTTATTGGTCTTCCATGGTTTTGGAATGGAGCACCGACATCGCATGCTTGGATACCGGCCCTCGCTGTTGGTCAGGTTTTGCACCCTTGTAGTTGTGTCGTCCAACGCCCTTAGAAAAGCAGAATTAACAGGAAAACAACAACTCTTCATTTCGTCGATATCGTAAAAATTGCACGGCGCACGTCATTATCGTCAAAATGTATTTTTAATCCTTTTAAATTATACAGTTGCATTAATTCTCACAAAGTAAAAAGTCACCTTGCTACTCCCTGTGACAACGATAATGTGAGCTGGATCGTGCTCGTTTTTTCCCCGTTGACACGGCTTATTTTTGCGCAGGAAACAAGCGGCTCATGTGGCAGGAGAGAAGTGTGCGCTGGTTCACGGGCGCGTGCGAAAAGAGGGAGGGGAGGGAGATCGGTGATGAGGGGCGGGACAGGGGATGACAGGGGGGCATGCAAGAGCCTGACGGGCGGCGGACATTAAAAAAGCCAGTCGGTGAGACCGACTGGCTTTGAGGGGGAGTGGCGTGATTATTCCACCAGGCTGGCCCAGAGGTCGTACTCGTCCGCTTCGTCGATGCGGACCTTGACCATGTCGCCGGGCTTGAGGCCGGTTTCACCGTTCAGGTAGACCAGGCCGTCGATCTCGGGGGCATCGGCGGCGGAGCGGCCGGTGGCACCCTCTTCGTCCACCTCGTCGATCAGCACCAGCATCTCTTTGCCCACTTTACGGGCCAGCTTGCGGATGGAGACCTGCTGTTGCAGCTCCATGAAGCGCTGGAAGCGTTCTTCCTGCACCTCGGCCGGCACCGGATCCGGCAGCTCGTTGGCCTTGGCACCCTCGACCGGGCTGTATTTGAAGCAGCCAACCCTGTCCAGTTCCGCCTTGTCGATGAAGTCCAGCAGCATCTGGAACTCTTCCTCGGTCTCGCCGGGGAAGCCGACGATGAAGGTGGAGCGCAGGGTGATCTCGGGGCAGATCTCGCGCCACTTCTGGATGCGCTCCAGGGTGCGCTCGACGGAGCCGGGGCGCTTCATCAATTTGAGGATGCGCGGGCTGGCGTGCTGCAGCGGGATGTCGAGGTAGGGGAGGATCTTGCCGTCGCGCATCAGGGGGATGACGTCATCCACGTGCGGGTAAGGGTAGACGTAGTGCAGGCGCACCCACATGCCGAGCTTGGCCAGCTCTTCGCACAGGGCCACCATGCTGGTCTTGACCGGCATGCCGTCGTAGAAACCGGTGCGGTGCTTGACGTCCACGCCGTAGGCGGAGGTGTCCTGGGAGATCACCAGGATCTCCTTCACGCCAGCCTCTTTCAGGCGCTTGGCTTCGGCCAGCACTTCGCCGATGGGGCGGCTCACCAGATCCCCGCGCATGGAGGGAATGATGCAGAAGGTGCAGCGGTGGTTGCAGCCTTCGGAAATCTTGAGATAGGCGTAGTGGCGCGGGGTCAGCTTGACGCCCTGGGCCGGCACCAGGCTGGTGAAGGGGTTGTGGGTGGGTTTTTCCACGTATTTGTGGACGTGGCCCAGCACCTCTTCATAGGCGTGGGGACCGGTGATCTCGAGCACCTTGGGGTGGATCTCGCGGATCTGGTTCTCTTTGGCACCCAGGCAGCCGGTGACGATCACTTTGCCGTTCTCGGCCAGGGCTTCACCGATGGCTTCCAGGGACTCCTGCACCGCGCTGTCGATGAAGCCGCAGGTGTTGACCACCACCAGCTCCGCATCGTCATAGCTGGGCACCACGTCGTACCCTTCGGTACGCAGCTGGGTCAGGATGCGTTCGGAATCGACCAGGTTTTTGGGGCAACCCAAGGAGACGAATCCTACTTTGGGGGCCTGTTTTGTGTTGGACATCGCTCAATCACTCTTAGGTGGCTCTTATTCAAGGGCGCGGATTTTACCGGAATGGCTAACCAAAAACTATACAGCCGACACGTCGGAAGCGAACAATCTCTTTGTCCGGGGACGCGGGGTGGGGCGGGCGTGACATGACCACGGGCAGGGAGGGAGCCGTCGCCAGTGCGGGCGGGATCACGATCCCTGTGCGCCGTCACCATTTGGCAGGAGGGGCAAAACGGGTGTCACTATACTCCCAACAGGCCTACAGAAGGATGTGCGGGATGGAGAGTTCATTTGGTGAGAAAGTGCAGAATGTGCACGCCACCCTCAGGCAGCGGTTTGACAAGTTGAGCCGGGTGGCGATCGCCATCTACGACCCGCAGACGGACCAGCTCAAGACCTTTGCCCACAGCACGGACGGGGGCTCGCCGCTGTTGCAGTACGAGGTCAGGCTGAGCGAGGTGCCTTCCCTGCGCTACCTGGCCGAGCACCAGCAGCCCAGGGTGCTCGATACCCTGGATTCCCTGCTGGGCTCCCCCTCCGAGCACAGCCGCAAAGTGCTGGCGGCCGGGTACGCGTCGAGCTATACCGAGCCGCTGCTGCTCAACAGTCGCTTGTTCGGCTTTCTGTTTTGCGATGCCAAAGAGCTCGGTTACTTCGATGGCGCCATTTGCGGTGAGCTGGCGGCCTATGCCCAGATCCTGGCGGCCATCATCGCGGTGGAGTTCTTTTCCATCCAGACCCTGAACGGGGCCCTGACCACGGTGCGGGAGTTCAGCCGCTACCGGGACGAGGAGACCGCCAATCACCTGCACCGGATGTCGGCCTATTCGCGGTTCATCGCCCGGGAGGTGGCAGCCCATTACCCCTTGAGTGACGAGGAGGTGGAGTTCATTCACCTCTTCTCCGAGCTGCACGATATCGGCAAGATTGCGGTGCCCGACGCCATCCTGCTCAAGCCGGGCAAGCTCACGGCCGAGGAGTACGGGGTGATGAAGACCCACCCCTTCAAGGGACGGGAGATGATCGCCCTGATGATCCGCGAGTTCGGCCTCGACGGCATCCATCACACCGACATGCTGAAGAACATCATCGCCTACCACCACGAGCGTTTCGACGGTCAGGGTTACCCGGAAGGACTGGCGGGGGAGGCGATCCCCCTGGAAGCCCGCATCGTCGCGGTGGCGGATGTGTTTGACGCCCTCACCAGCGAGCGACCCTACAAGCAGGCCTGGCCCCTCGAAACGGCCTTTGAATACCTCAAGACCCATGCCGGCAGTCAGTTCGACCCTGTCTGCGTCGCGGCGGCGCTGCAAAGCCGGGAGGCGTTTTGTGCCATCCATCGGCAATATCGGGATCCCGTGATCACCTGATTGCGCCCCTCTCTCCTCCCCGGTTTCTCCCGGATTCCCCAGGCCCCGTCATCTGACGGCGGGGCCCTGGGGCCCTCTCTCGTTTCATCGCCTTTAGGTGCATCCGGCGCCGGGGTTGTTCTGCGGCATTGCGGCATTGCGGCTTTGCGGCGAGGCAGGGCGCCGCGGTGAGCGGGGCGGCCAACGGGAGGATTGTCCGGGGTAAGGTCATAAGAGTGCCTTATAAAAAGAGGCCAGATATTAGCCATATGACTGGCATGAGGCCGCTAGTGGGCACGACATGGCCGGGGCGGCGCCTCTGGCGGCCTGTTCCGCCGCGATGCCGACTCGGTGGTGACGCTTTGATCATTTCAATAATTCTTGTATAGTTGAAATGAAGCATTCAAGGGGGGAGACCCATGAACAAAGAGACGGCCACCAAGGTCTTTGAATCGCTGGCTTCCGGGATCCGGCTCGAGGTGTGGCGACTGCTGGTCAAGGCCGGGCTGGAGGGGCGGGTCGCGGGGGAGCTGGCCGGCGAGCTCGACATCGCCCCCAATACCCTCTCGTTTCACCTCAAGGGGATGCTCAACGCCGGGTTGCTGTCGGTGGAGCAGGAGGGGCGCTTTCTGCGCTACCGCGCCAACATCCCCCTGATGCTGGGGGTGATCGCCTACCTCACCGAGGAGTGTTGCGCTGGTCATCCCGAGGCGTGCGGCCTGCTGCCCGCCGGGCCCGGCAGCGCTTCCCGCGCCGAGGGGTCGTCGCCCTGCTGCGGCGAGTCGTAACGGGCCAGGGCGGGCTGTCGATGCCCATGCGCCGTGTCATTCATCTATCCAACCTGGGGTGCGAGCGTGGATCGCACCGGGAGTCATCATGTCTGCAAGCTGTGAGGCCAAGGCAGCCCCTGCCATCGGCTTTTTTGAACGTTATCTGACCGCCTGGGTCGCCCTCTGCATCCTGGTGGGCATTGGTCTGGGGCAGGGGTTACCGAGCCTCTTCAAGGCCATCGGCGCCATGGAGGTGGCCAGGGTCAACCTGCCGGTGGGGCTGCTTATCTGGGTGATGATCATCCCCATGCTGCTCAAGATCGACTTTGGCGCCCTGCACCAGGTGAAGGGGCACCTCAAGGGAATCGGGGTCACCCTCTTCATCAACTGGCTGGTCAAGCCCTTCTCCATGGCCTTCCTCGGCTGGCTCTTCATCCGCGTGCTGTTTGCCGACTGGCTGCCAGCGGATCAGCTGGACAGCTACGTGGCTGGGCTGATCCTGCTGGCAGCGGCCCCCTGCACCGCCATGGTGTTTGTCTGGAGTCGCCTCACCAACGGCGATCCCTACTTCACCCTGTCGCAGGTGGCGGTGAACGACCTCATCATGGTGTTTGCCTTTGCCCCGCTGGTGGCGCTGCTGCTCGGGGTCTCCAGCATAGTCGTGCCCTGGGATACCCTGCTCACCTCGGTGGTGCTCTACATCGTCATCCCTGTCATCCTCGCCCAGCTGCTGCGCAAGGTCTTGCTGAGAAAGGGGCAGGCCCATTTTGACGGCGTCATGACCCGCATCCAGCCCTGGTCGGTGGCGGCCCTGCTGCTCACCCTGGTGCTGCTGTTCGCCTTTCAGGGCAACGCCATCATCGAGCAGCCGCTGGTCATCGCCCTCCTGGCGGTGCCCATCCTGATCCAGGTGCTGTTCAACTCCGGGCTCGCCTACTGGCTCAACCGCAAGGTGGGGGAGAAGCACTCGGTGGCCTGCCCTTCCGCTCTGATCGGAGCCTCCAACTTCTTCGAGCTGGCGGTGGCCGCCGCCATCAGCCTGTTCGGCTTTCATTCGGGCGCGGCGCTCGCCACCGTGGTCGGGGTGCTCATCGAGGTGCCGGTCATGCTGCTGGTGGTGCGCGTGGTCAACGCCAGCAAACCCTGGTACGAGGCGGGACTAAAGCGCTAACGGATGGCCACTAACCCATTTCTATTCACTTGAGTCATGAGAGACAGGTAAATGAGTGCAATCACTATCTATCACAATCCAGAGTGCGGCACCTCCCGCAACACCCTCGCGCTGATTCGCAACAGCGGTGTGGAGCCCACCATCATTCACTATCTGGAGACGCCCCCCTCCCGCGACGAGCTGGTGGCCCTGATCGCCGCCATGGGCATGCCGGTGCGCGATCTGCTGCGCAAGAACGTGCCCCCCTACGAGGCGCTGGGGCTGGCAGAAGATCGCTTCAGCGATGACGAACTGATCGATGCCATGCTGGCCCACCCCATCCTCATCAACCGGCCCATCGTGGTCACCCCCCTCGGCACCCGGCTGTGCCGCCCGTCGGAGGTGGTGCTCGATATCCTGCCCGACCCGCAGCAAGGGGCCTTTGCCAAGGAGGATGGCGAGCAGGTGGTGGACGGCCAGGGCAAACGGCTTCGTTGAGCCCCTGCGCGTCAGCGTCTGACCCGCGCCGGGGGGATGCCCTTAACGGGCAGGCGCCAGATCTGCTACTGTGACCTTCGACTCATCACAGAGGGTGGAAACAATGAAGATTCGATTCCTGGTGATAGCCACGGCACTGGCGCTGGCCTCAACCCCCGGTCTGGCCGACTGGGCAAAGCTGAAGGAGGCCGCCTCCGAACTCGGTACCGCGGTGAGCGATACCAGCAAGGAGGCGTGGAAGGGGATCACCGATTTTTCCAAGGAGACCTGGGAGTCGGTGTCCAGCTGGGGGGCCGAGGCCTACAACAAGGCGGGGGCCTGGACGGCAGAGAGCGCGGCCACCGGCAAGGAGTGGCTGACCGCCGCCGACAAGAAGCTCGACACCATGCTCGAGCCCAAGACCCCGGAGGAGGCGAGAACCGCCCTCGATACCATGGCCGATACCGCCCTGGTGCGGCTGTTCAACGAGCAGCCTTCGGCCAAGTTGCTGTTTGACAAGGCTTATGGCTATGCGGTGTTCGACTCGCGCAAGTTCTCCCTGATGATCCACACCAATCAGGGGGCCGGGGTCGCCGTCAATCGCACCAGTGGCAAGCACACCTACATGAAGATGTTCGGTGCCGGTCTCGCGGCCGGGATCGGCGGCAAGTTCTACCAGCAGGTGATCCTGTTCGAGGACAAGGCGAGGTTCGATGCCTTCGTCAGCAAGGGGTGGGAAGCCACCTCCGAGGTGGGCGCCGTGGCGGGCAAGGAGAGCGCCGAGCTCACCGCTAAGTACAATGGGGGCATGGCCATCTACCAGATTGGCGAGAAGGGGCTGTTGCTGGACGCCAACATCTCGGGCTCCAAGTACTGGTTGGATGATGACCTGAACAAGTGATCCCTGCCGATCTGATTCGTTTTTTCTTGGAGGAGATCGAGGTGCACTCTGTTTAATTGTCGGGACTTGCAGTAAAAAGAGGGCCTTGGGCCCTCTTTTTCATGGACGCCGCACAGAGTCCAGCGACAAGGAGAGCAAGATGACCCATGAGGCCGAGCAGGATCGGATGGTTGCCCAGCGCCGGGAGTGGGACAAGCAGAGCATCTACCTGCGGCGGCGGCTGGGCGATCCCCCCGGATCGGCAACCTGATCCCCGGATGGCCGGTGCCCGCCGGCCTGATCGCGCCCCGCTTTTATCCCTGATCTCGAGATCCCACTCTGGTTGGCACCTTTATTGCTTCAAGCCAGTCAGTGTCAATGATTTGTCTGGGAAGGGAAGATGGAAATTAGCGCAAGCAGCCTGATGCAAGAGATGCAGGCCCTCAAGGTGGAAGCCGGTGCCACGCCGTTGACCCAGCCCGGTCGTCCGGTCAGCTCGGATTTCGGCCAGATGCTGCAACAGGCCCTGGACAACGTCAACGAGTTGCAGGGCACCGCCAACGATCTGCGTACCCGCTTCGATCTCGGCGACAAGTCGGTGGATCTCTCCCAGGTGATGATCGCCGGCCAGAAATCCTCCATCGCCTTCGAGGCGACGGTGCAGGTGCGCAACAAGATGGTCGATGCCTACAAGACCATCATGAACATGCCGGTGTAACTCGGGCCCATGGCGACCGAGCATCATGAAGATGTCAGCAACAAGGACATAAACCGTGGCAACTGATCAAAACGGCGATCTGCTGATCAACAACGAGGGGGCGGCCGCCCTCGACGAGCACGAGCAGAAGAGCTCGGCGCTGGGCTTCCTGTCCAACACCGATGTGTTGCGCCAGATCACCCTGATCCTGGGGCTGACCATCTGTCTGGCCATCGCCGTCTTCATCCTCTTGTGGGGCAAGGAGCCGGAGATGCGTCCCCTCGGCACCTTCACCACCCAGGAGCTGGTCTCCACCCTGGATTACCTGGATCAGCAGAAGATCCCCTATCAGGTGGATGGCAAGAGCGTGCTGGTCAGTGCCGAAAACTATGCGGACATCCGGTTGCGCCTGACCCGCGCCGGTCTGGCCAACAACAGCGACGCCAGCAACGACGGCGAAGCCATCCTGCTCAAGGACTCCAGCTTCGGCGTCAGCCAGCGCATGGAGAGCGAGCGCCTGAAACTGAGCCGCGAGCGTCAGCTGGCGAGCGCCATCGAGCAGTTCCAGAACGTCGCCAAGGCCCAGGTGCTGCTGGCCATCCCGAAAGACAACGTGTTCGCCCGCAACGAACGCAAGCCCAGCGCCACCGTGGTCCTGAGCCTCAAGGGCAACGCCCTGGGCCAGGGTGAGGTGGACTCCATCGTCGACATGGTCGCCTCCGCCGTTCACGGTCTGGAGCCGACCCGCGTCACCGTGACCGACCAGAACGGTCGCTTGCTCAACTCCGGCTCCCAGGATCCCCTCTCTGCCCAGACCCGCAAGGAGTTTGCGATGCAGCAGAAGCAGGAGCTCGAATACAAACAAAAAATTGACGCCATCCTGATCCCGGTGCTGGGGGCCGACAACTATACGGCGGAGGTGGATCTCTCCCTCGACTTCTCCCAGCAGGAACAGACCCGCAAGACCTACAACCCGGACCTGCCGGCGGTGCGCTCCGAAATGACCATGGAAGAGAACAGCGCCAGCGGCAGCAACGGCGGGGTACCCGGCGCCCTCTCCAACCAGCCGCCCGCTGCGTCCAATATTCCCGAGCAGGCAGCCGGCGCAGAAGGAACCGCCTCTTCCGGCCGTTCCCGCAAGGAAGCGACCCGCAACTTCGAACTGGACACCACCGTCAGCCACATCCGGCGCCAGCAGGGCGGCATTCGCCGCATGACGGTGTCGGTGGCGGTGGATTACAAGGCCATCCCCGGCGCCGACGGTGCCGTGACCCGGGAAGCCCGCAGCCAGGCCGAACTCGATACCCTGCGCCGTCTGCTGAGCGGCGGTCTGGGCTTTGACGTGACCCGGGGGGATACCCTGGAGGTGGTCGCCATTCCGTTCAACCGCCCGGAACTCGAGACCGTGGCCGACATTCCCCTCTACGAGCAGCCCTGGTTCTGGCGCGCAGTGCGCATCGCCGCCTCCGTGCTGGTCATCATAGTGCTCATCGTCACCGTGGTGCGACCCATGCTCAAGCGCCTGCTCTACCCGGACGCCAAGACGGAAGGGGAGCTGGACTTCGACAACCACACCGTGCTGGGTGGCGACGACGAACTGAGCCTGCTGGCCGCCCAGGCCGAGGCAGAACCGGTATTCGGTCTGCGGGATGGTCAGCTCAAGCTGCCTGACCTGCACCGTGACGAGGATCTGCTCAAGGCCGTGCGCGCCCTGGTAGCGAACGAACCTGACCTGGCCGCCCAGGTCATCAAAGAATGGGTAACCAAAGATGCCTGAAGAGAATAAAAGCCAGGTCACCGGCAACGACATCACCGAAAGCCAGCGCCTGATCCTGGATCAGATGGGGGGCATGGAGATGGCGGCGGTGCTGATGCTGAGCCTCAACGAGGAGGACGCGGCCCAGATCTTCCGTCACCTCGAGCCCAAGCAGGTGCAGCGGCTCGGCATGTCCATGGCCTCCATGTCGGATTTCAGCCACGATCGGGTGGCGGCGGTGCATCGTCAATTTATCGACGACATCCAGAAGTACACCAACATCGGCATCGGCAGTGAAGACTTCGTGCGCAAGGCCCTGGTGGCGGCGCTCGGGGAGGACAAGGCCAGCAACCTGGTGGATCAGATCATCCTGGGCTCAGGCGCCCGCGGCCTCGACTCCCTCAAATGGATGGATGCCCGCCAGGTGGCCAGCATCATCCAGAACGAGCACCCGCAGATCCAGACCATCGTCCTCTCCTATCTGGAGCCGGAGCAGTCCGCTGAGATCCTGAGCCAGTTCCCGGAGCAGGTGCGCCTGGATCTGGTGATGCGCATCGCCAACCTCGAAGAGGTGCAACCGGCGGCGCTGCAGGAGCTCAACGACATCATGGAGAAACAGTTCGCCGGTGCGGCCGGTGCCCAGGCGGCCAAGATGGGCGGCCTGAAGGCGGCGGCCAACATCATGAACTACCTGGACACCAACATCGAAGGGCAGCTGATGGACTCCATCCGCGAGTCGGACGAGGAGATGAGCCAGCAGATCCAGGATCTGATGTTCGTGTTCGAAAACCTCATCGACGTGGACGATCGGGGCATCCAGACCCTGTTGCGGGAAGTGCCCGGGGATCTGCTGCAACGGGCCCTCAAGGGGTCGGACGACCAGATGCGGGAAAAAGTATTCAAGAACATGTCCAAGCGGGCCGCCGAGATGCTGGCGGACGACCTCGAGGCCATGGGGCCGATCCGGGTCTCCGAGGTGGAGGCCGCCCAGAAGGAGATCCTCTCCACCGCGCGCCGCCTGGCGGATGCGGGCGAGATCATGCTGGGGGCGGGTGGTGGCGAAGAGTTCCTCTAAGCCATGGGCCATGGAATGTGCGATGATGTCGGCCCCTGTACCCGGCCCTCGATAGGAGTCTCTTCGGCACATGAATGACAAGAACAGCAAACTGCGCGGCTATCTGAGGCCCGAGTCCGACACGGCGCAGATTGAGACCTGGGGCTGGCCAGAGATGGAGACCGAAGCAGAGGTCGAGACCAATGCCCTGGGGCTGGCTCCTGACTGGTATCGTCAGGAGCAGGCCGATGCGGCCCTGCCGGAAGAACAACCCGAAGAGCCCGCCCCCAGCATCACCGCCGAAGAGGTGGAGGCGATTCGTCAGGCCGCCTGGGAAGAGGGGATGCGCGATGGGCGCGAGGCCGGTTTTGCCAAGGGGCTGGAAGAGGGCAAGCTCGAAGGCTTGCAGCAGGGCCACCAGGCCGGGCTGGAGCAGGGCAGGGAAGAGGGCCTCGCCATGGGACGGGAGCAGGTGGAGCTGGAGATAGCCCGCTGGCAAGCCCTGGTCTCACGCCTGGCCACTCCCCTTGGCGAGATGGACGAGGCGGTGGAGCAGCAGCTCATCGCCCTGGTGCAGCAGCTCGCCCGCGCCCTCATCCGCCATGAGGCGCAAACCTCCCCCACGCTGCTGCTGGAGGCACTCAAGCAGGGGTTGGCCCTGCTCCCTGCCGCCGAGCAGGGGGTCACCCTGATGCTGCACCCGGAGGATGTGACCCGGGTAGAGGCCGCCTTTGGCGCCGAGGAGTGCGCCAGGCGCCACTGGCGGCTGCAAAGCGAGCCCACCTTCTCCCCCGGCGATCTGCAACTGGCCACCGAGCTTTCCAGCATCGATCTCACCCTCTGTGGGCGCATCGATCAGCTGCTGCGCAATTTCCTGCGTGACAACGCGAGCTGAGCCATGGCCCGGTTCGAACCCGTCGTGCAGCGCCCTGCTGACGGCATCATCAGGCACTCATCGTCGGAGGCGACATGACGGCACCCCTTCTTGATCGGCTTAAAGGCTACCGGGTTCGCGAGCAGGCCCCCATACCGCCGGTGGCGGGCAAGCTCACCCGGGTGGTGGGGTTGACCCTGGAAGCCATTGGCTGCCGCGCCGCCATCGGCTCCCTGTGCCGTATCGATACCCAGGATGGGGCCCTGGAGGCAGAGGTGGTGGGGTTTGCCGGGGATCGCCTGTTCTTGATGCCGAGCGAGCAGCTCAAGGGGGTCATTCCCGGCGCCCGGGTGGTGCCTGTCACCGAAGATCACGGCATTCCGGTGGGCATGAGTCTGCTTGGCCGGGTCATCGACGGCATCGGCCAGCCCCTGGACGGGCTCGGCCCCATCATCTCGTCCCAGACGGTGCAGTTCGCCCAGCACCGCATCAATCCGCTGGCCCGCCGCCCCATCCATCAACCCATGGATGTGGGGGTGCGCGCCATCAACGCCGTGCTCACCGTGGGCCAGGGCCAGCGCATGGGGCTGTTCGCCGGCTCCGGCGTCGGCAAGTCCGTGCTGCTCGGCATGATGACCCGGGGCTCGGTGGCGGACGTGGTGGTGGTGGGCCTCATCGGCGAGCGGGGCCGGGAGGTGAAGGAGTTCATCGAGGAAATCCTCGGCGCCGAGGGGCGCGAGCGCGCCGTGGTGGTGGCGGCCCCCGCCGATGCCTCCCCGCTGATGCGTCTCAAGGGGTGCGAGACGGCGCTCGCCATCGCAGAATACTTCCGGGATCAGGGGCTCAACGTGCTGCTGCTGATGGACTCCCTCACCCGTTACGCCCAGGCCCAGCGCGAAATTGCCCTGGCGGTGGGAGAGCCGCCGGCCACCAAAGGTTATCCGCCCTCGGTGTTTGCCAAATTGCCGGCGCTGGTGGAGCGGGCCGGCAACGGCAGCGACGGTCAGGGTTCCATCACGGCGTTCTTCACCGTGCTGACGGAGGGGGACGATCTGCAGGACCCCATCGCCGATGCGGCGCGGGCCATCCTCGACGGCCACATCGTGCTGGCGCGGGAGCTGGCGGATGCGGGGCACTACCCGGCCATCGACATCGAGAAGTCCATCAGCCGGGTCATGCCCATGGTCACCTCGCCTGAGCACATGGAGCTGGCGCGCACCTTCAAGCAGTTCTACTCCCTCTACCAGCAGAACCGGGATCTCATCACCATAGGCGCCTACAGCCAGGGATCGGATCCCAGGATCGACCGGGCCATCATCCAGAAACCCTATCTGGATCAGTTCTTGCAACAGAAGATGCGCGAGGTCATTCCCTACGACGAAGGCCTGCAATCCCTGCACATGGTCGCCATGCCATTGATGCGTTGAGCCGATAATGCCGCTGGAGTGCCGAGATGAGTAAAGGATTGGAGTTGCTGGCGACCCGATTGGTGGAGGCCGAGAACCAGGCCGCCATGGCGCTGGCCAAGGCGCAGCAGGACTTGAAGCTGTTTATGGAGCAGCAAGAGGCGCTGAATCAGTACCGCCAGATCTATCACCAGCAGTGGACCGACCGCGGTCTGCAGGGGATCAGCCCCCAACAGAACAGCCAGTATCACGCCTTCATCAACAAGCTCGAGAATGCGGCCACCCAGCAGTACCAGGGGGTGCTTCAGGTGCGCGAGGCGCTGGCCCAGTGCCGTACCCAGTGGCTCGAGGCCCAGCAGCGGCGCAAGGCGGTGGAGCTGTTGCTGGAGAAGAAGGCGGACAAGGTGCGCCAGAAGGCCCAGCGCCAGGAGCAGAAGATGCTGGACGATTACGCCATCCAGCGTCGTTACCACCAATCTGGCCTGTAATTTGCTTTCCATAGTCTGAACGGGCACGTGGCCTACCCCGCTGCTCGTGCTGTCATCACCGAATCGTCGCCAGGGATCCCAGCATGATACAGACCCAGTTGATTAAAACGCCCGCTCAGGTGCTTTCCAGCGACAGCAGTGCGTCCTCGGCGCTTCCCATCGGAGGAGTAGAGGGGGGTCAGCTGCCGGTCGATGGCAAGGTTGCCTTCTCCGACGCCATGGTCAGGGCCCAGCTGATGGGCAAGGCCCCCGCCAGTCAGGCCGCGATGACGCCTCAGGTGAGTGACGATATCCCGCAGACGAACGGCGCTGATGCCAAATCTTTGGCGTCTGCCGACCTCCCTGCCGACGAGACCCAGCCCGCGAGGGCGGCGGGTGACGAGCCGGGTCTGCCCCCCGACGATTTCCTTCAGCAGTTGCAGGCCTCCCTGCGTCAGGACGTGAGCCTGGTGCACCCCGCCGTGCCTCCTTCACCTCAGGGAGAGAGTGCGCCCGTCGACGGCAATGACTTGCCGCCCGAGTCGCAGCCGCTGGTCGAGTCCCGTGCCCTGTCCGGGCCCGGTGCCGAAGGCAAGGGCGTTACCGCAAAGCCTGCACCGATGCCGCCGAGCGGCCCTGTGCCGGGCAGCGCAGGACTGACCGAGCTGGCACAGACCGATCCGGTCCAGACCGTGGCGACGGCGCATGGCCCGATGCAGAATGCGTTGGCAGAAACCGGCTTGGCACAAACAGATCTGGCACAGACCGGGGCGACAGCCCGTGGCCCGATACAGAGTGGCCAGGCACAGGGCGACGTGACACAAAGCGACCTTGCCAGAGGCGCCCTGGCTCAGACCGGATTCGCAAAGGCTGAGCCAGCACTAGCAGCGGACGGCGAGACGACGCAAACCGCGGTGCGCGGCGATGTCCAGAGCGTGGATAAATCTGCTACGACCGAGGCTGGCGCAAGCAAGGGGGGACAAGGGACCCTGGCAGACGCCCTTGTGGCGAGCGACGCAGAGCTCGGATCCGCCGCTCCCGACCAGATTGCGGAGAAAGGCACGGAGAAGGGTACAGACAAGGCCGCCGACACTGGCGCAACACGGGCCAAGACCGAGGGGCCATCCCCCCTGTCCGGCGCGGAGCGGGCGGCTTTGCTATCAAAAGTGATCCCGAGCCCGGAGGCCGCTGCTGACAAGGGAACCGGCACTGCGGTACACCTCGAAGCCCCAACGGCGCAGGCCGGTGCGGCCAGGTCCTTCGGCGAGGGGCTGGTCAAGGTTGGTCTGGACAGTCAGGTGACAGCCCAGGGTGACGCGCCCAATGCCGCTGGGAACCTGCCCCGTGAGGCCAGCACCCGGGACGGGCTGACGGGCACGACCGGGGACGGCAAGCCCGGCTCGGCTCAGGACGTATCGGAGAACAAGCCGGTGCAGGCAGCCAGGCTCGAACAGAATACGACCAAGCCGGAACAGAATACGGCTCAGACCGGCAGCCCCAGCCCGGCAGCCGCCCCCGTGAGCACCCCGGAGCCGACGCTGGCGGCGCCGCAACAGATCCTGGCCCGCCAGGAGTCCCAGGGGCCCCAGGCCTCTCTGACGGCCTTGTCGGCCGGCATCCAGCAGATGGAGTCGGCCCCCGCGATGGTCAAGGTTGCCGCCGAGTTCAAGAAGAGCGATATGAAGGGGTCCCTGGACGAAGTGGGCAAGCCTGGCGTGGTTGAGACCAAGGGGGCGGGACAGACCGACGCCACGGCCTCCCTGCCGCCTGCCCAGACGGCGGCTGGCGAGAGCAAGCCCGCGGCCGAGCTCGCCGCACGGCGGGAGCCCCAGAGTCTGCCCCACCTCAAGCTGGCGACCCCTGAGGCCCCCGAGCAGCTGCACCACAAGGTGAACCTGATGCTGGCGGACAAGCTGCAACAGGCGGAGATCCAGCTAGACCCCCTGGGGCTTGGCAAGATGAAGATCCAAATCCAGATGGATGCCTCCAGCCAGGCCAGCGTGCACTTCGTGGTGCAGCATGGCCAGACCCGTGAGATGCTGGAGCAGGCCATGCCGCGCCTGCGCGACATGCTGGCAGGGCAGGGGATCCAGCTCGGCCAGACCGTGGTGCAACAACAGGCGCAGCAGCAAGCCTTCCAGCAGCAGGGGCAGTCATCCTCCCAGGGTCAGTCCGGTTTCGGTGACCAGGGGCGACAGGGGGGAAATGGCGGCGGCAGCGATGGCAGAGAGGCCGAGGGGAGCGCTCGCAACCTCACGCTGCTGGTGGAATCGGCAAACGACGCCGGAATCGATTTCTATGCTTGATGCATTCTTAAGTAAGTTTATGATACCGAACAAGTTTGAGACTAGGGTGGACAAGGGATGGCAGACGATAACGAACTGACGCTGAAGGATCCGGCGGCAGGCAAGAAAAAGAAGCTGATCATGATAGTCGCCCTGGCCGTCGTGCTCCTTGGCGGGGGCGGCGCTGGCGCCTGGTTCATGCTCGCCGGTGGGGATGAGCCCGCTGCCGAAAAAAGCGAGGCCAAGCCGGAGGCGAACACGCCCCAGCCCTCGCTCTATGTGGGCATGCCCCGTCCCTTCGTGTTCAACGTGGCGGGAGGCCAGCGGGATCGGCTGGTGCAGATCAAGATCCAGCTGATGGTGCGTGGCACCGCCGACGAAACCCTGGCCAAACAGAACATTCCCCTGATCGAAGGCACCTTGCTGCGGGTCTTCAGCTCGGCGACCGCCGAACAGCTGATGACCTTCGAGGGCAAGGAGAAGCTGCGTCAGGATTCGCTGGAAGAGTGCCGCCGGGTGCTGAACGACCTGGTCTCTTCTCCCGTAATCGAACAAGTGCTGTTTACCGGCTTTGTCATGCAATGAAAGGTGAAGCGTGAGCGATCTGTTAAGTCAGGACGAGATTGATGCCCTGCTGCACGGCGTCGACGATGTCGAGGAGGAGGAGCTGGGAGCTGCCGGGGATCCCGGTATCGCCCAGTTCGACTTCTCCTCCCAGGACCGCATCGTCCGCGGCCGCATGCCGACCCTGGAGCTGGTGAACGAACGGTTTGCCCGCCACATGCGCATCAGCCTGTTCAACATGATGCGGCGCACTGCCGAGGTCTCCATCAACGGCGTGCAGATGCTCAAGTTCGGCGAATATGTCCACACCCTGTTCGTGCCCACCAGCCTGAACATGGTGCGTTTCCGCCCCCTCAAGGGGACGGCGCTCATCACCATGGAGGCGCGACTCGTCTTCATCCTGGTGGAGAACTTCTTTGGCGGTGATGGCCGCTACCACGCCAAGATCGAGGGGCGGGAATTCACCCCCACCGAGCGGCGCATCATCCAGATGCTGCTCAAGCTGGTGTTCGAGGACTACAAGGATGCCTGGGCGCCGGTGATGGACGTGGGCTTTGAATACCTCGACTCCGAAGTGAACCCGGCCATGGCGAACATCGTCAGCCCCACCGAGGTGATCGTGGTGAGCTCCTTCCACATCGAGCTGGACGGCGGTGGCGGCGACTTCCACGTGGCCATGCCCTACTCCATGCTGGAACCCATCCGCGAACTGCTGGATGCGGGGGTGCAGAGCGACAAGGGGGATACCGACGTGCGCTGGAGCAAGGCCCTGCGCGACGAGATCATGGACGTCAAGGTGGAGCTCAAGGCCAAGCTGCTGGAGACCGAGCTCTCCTTGCGTGAGCTGATGGAGCTCAGACCCGGGGACATCATCCCGGTGGAGATGCCGGAGAACCTGCTGGTCTTTGTGGAGGACTTGCCCACCTTCCACGCCAAGATGGGGCGTACCAAGGAGAACGTGGCGCTCAAGATCACCGACAAAATCAAGCGCCCTGACGGGGTCAAGACAGAGATGCATCTGGTGACTCGCGGGGGCGTGCGCATTGATGGCGAAGCCGAGCTGGAAGAGCTCGAGCGAAGCATCTCTGACAAACACCCTGATTGATCCTCCCCCCGGGGAGGTGTTGCAACACTGAGGAATTGAAGATGAGCGGAACCGATGACGAGCAGGATTTGATGGCTGACGCTTGGGCGGCCGCACTGGAGGAGCAGGTTACGGCCGAAGCCAAGCCTGCCCCCCTGGAGGAGTTGAAGGACGAAGCCCCCATCAGCGCCGAAGAGCGGCGCAAGCTGGACACCATTCTGGACATCCCGGTGACCATCGCCATGGAAGTGGGCCGCAGCCAGATCAGTATTCGCAACCTGCTGCAACTGAACCAGGGCTCCGTCGTGGAGCTGGATCGGGTGGCGGGTGAGCCCCTGGACGTGCTGGTCAACGGTACCCTGATCGCCCACGGCGAGGTGGTGGTGGTGAACGACAAGTTCGGTATCCGCCTCACCGACGTCATCAGCCAGATTGAAAGGATCAAGAAGCTCAAATGATCCGTGTGCTTCCGTTGTGGCTGTTTTCCCTGCCTGCCCTGGCCAACCCGGGGGTAGGGGCGAATCCCCCCAGCCTCACCTCCTGGCTGCTCTCCAGCCTGATGGTGATCGGCCTCATTCTGGTGCTCGGCTTCCTGCTCAAGAAGAGCAAGCTCTCCCAGGTGATGGGAGGGGGCCAGATGAAGGTCATCGCCACCCTGCCCCTTGGCTACAAGGAGAAGCTGATGGTGGTCAAGGTGGGCGGCCAGCAGCTGCTGGTCGGGGTGACGCCGCAGCAGGTCAACTTCCTCTATCGCCTGGAGGAGCCGCTGGACGAGAGCCAGCCTCAGGCGTTCTCCGAGCAACTGGGCAAACTGATGGGCAAGCATGAACAACGTTAACTGGACCCGGTGGCTGGCACTGCTCTGCCTGGTGCTCTCGCCCCTGGCGATGGCCCAGGACGGCATGTCTGCACTCACCGTCAAGACCATGGCGGATGGCAGTCAGGAGTACAGCCTGACCCTGCAGGTACTGGCGCTGATGACCGCGCTCTCCTTCCTGCCGGCCATGGTGATCATGATGACCTCCTTCACCCGGATCATCGTGGTGCTCGGCATCCTGCGCCAGGCCATCGGTCTGCAGCAGAGCCCCTCCAACCAGGTGCTGATCGGCATCGCCCTCTTCATGTCGTTTTTCATCATGTCGCCGGTGCTGGATCGCATCAACAACGAGGCGTTGCAGCCCTATCTGGCCGAGACCATCGGGGCCAAGGAGGCCCTGGAGAAGGCGGAGCTGCCCATTCACCAGTTCATGCTGGCCCAGACCCGGGTCAAGGATCTCAATACTTTCATGGAGATAGCGAACGTGCAGGTAGCCGAGCCTGCTGACGTGCCGCTGCGGGTGCTGATCCCGGCCTTTGTCACCAGCGAGCTCAAGACCGCTTTCCAGATAGGCTTCATGCTGTTTCTGCCCTTCCTGGTCATCGATCTGGTGGTCGCCAGTATCCTGATGGCCATGGGGATGATGATGCTCTCCCCCATGCTGGTCTCCCTGCCGTTCAAGCTGATGCTGTTCGTCATGGTAGATGGCTGGAACCTTATTCTGGGCTCCCTGGCCACCAGCTTCGGGCTGGGCTCGGGTGGTTAGGGGAGGGCAGACCCTCCCCCGGCTCTCCCATTCACTCGGGGAGGAAGCGAGGCCTCTCTTTCTCTCGAAAGAGGAGGCCAGGAGGATGCGGCCCTGGGCAAACCCATCAAAAGGAGCGAGCAATGAGTCCTGAAACCTTCGTCGACGTCTTTCGCGAGGCGCTTTGGCTGGTGACCATCATGGTGTGCGCCGTGATCCTGCCGAGCCTGATGGTGGGGTTGGTGGTCGCCATCTTCCAGGCCGCCACCTCCATCAACGAACAGACCTTGAGCTTCCTGCCCCGTCTGGTGGTCACCCTGCTGGCCCTGGGGGCGGGGGCTCACTGGGGATTGCAGAGTCTGATGGACTTCTTCCAGCTGATGGTGAGCCAGATCCCCGAGGTGGTGGGCTGATGCCAGCCAAGGGCCACTCTTTTGCTCTGGCCGAGGCAGACCGGGGCCTGCGTCCTCCCGTTGGCTTGCCCCTGCCGGGAGTGTTGCTGTCATGACCTACACCACAGCGCTCATCATGGAGTGGCTCTCCTCCATCCTCTGGCCTCTGGCCCGGGTGAGCAGTCTCCTGATGGTGATGGCGGTCTTCGGCAGCCGGCTCGCCCCCGCCCATATCCGTATCGGCCTGGCGCTGGCGATCACCCTCATCATCGCCCCCCTGCTGCCCCCCATGCCGAAGATCGAGCTCTTCTCCCTAGGCAGCTTCCTGGTGCTGGGGCAGCAACTGCTCATCGGCATCGCGCTCGGCCTCATGACCCAGTTCCTGCTGGAGACCTTCGTGATGGCGGGTCAGGTCATCGCCATGCAGACCAGCCTGGGCTTTGCCACCCTGGTGGATCCCATGAACGGCCAGTCGGCTCCCGTGGTGGGCCAGTTCTACCTGATGCTGGCAACCCTGGTGTTTCTCGCGGTGGACGGCCACCTGCTGATGCTGCGCATGGTGGTGCTGAGTTTCGAAACCCTGCCGGTATCTGACAGCGGGCTCACCCTGCCTGCCATCCGCAGCCTGGTGAGCTTTCTCGGGGTCATGTATCAGGCTTCTCTGGTGATGGCGCTTTCGGCCATCATCGCCCTGCTGCTGATCAACTTCGCGTTCGGGGTGATGACCCGTGCGGCCCCCCAGCTCAACATCTTCAGCATCGGCTTTGCGGTCAGCATGATGTCGGGCCTGTTCATCCTCTGGCTCACCATAGGTGGCTTCATGGGGCACTTCGACGCGCTCTGGGAGCGGGTGCAGGAGACCAGCTGCGAGCTCATCAACGTCCAGTGCTTCGGGGGCCAGCATGACTGAGGCCCTCCCGGTTGCGGCCCTTTTGCTGCCAGTCTGGCGGGCCGCCAGTCGGCTGATGCCGGCAGGAGGCCAGCATGGCTGATACCGATCAGGAACGCACAGAACAACCCACGGGCAAACGACTGCAACAAGCCCGGGAAAAAGGGCAGATTGCACGTTCCAAGGAGCTGGGTACCGCCAGCGTCCTGCTGGCGACCGTGTTCGGCCTCCTGATGATCAAGGAGAGTCTGGCAGGGGCCATGATCAAGGTACTCACCATGGGCTTTACCCTGGACCGGGATCAGGCGTTCGACCCCAATGCCATGGGGGCCATGGTGCCTGCCCTGCTGGGGGAGCTGATCCAGCCTCTGGGGCTGCTGTTCATGCTGGTGATCATCGCCGCCTTCGTCGGCAACACCCTGCTCGGCGGGATGAACTTCTCCTCCGAGGCCATGCTGCCCAAGTGGAGCAAGCTGAGCCCCCTGAGCGGCATCAAAAGGATGTTTGGGGTGCAATCTCTGGTGGAACTTGTCAAATCCATCGCAAAAGTGGTGTTTATCAGTCTGTTTGCCTGGTGGATGCTGTCGAGCCAGTTCAACCATCTGCTGAATCTCTCTCTTGAGGGCTTTCCCGGCGGCATCGTCGATGCCCTGGACCTGCTGCTCTGGATGCTGATCATCCTCTGCTGCGCCCTGATCCCTATTGTCGCCATCGATGTGCCGTTCCAGAGCTGGAACCACAATCGCCAGCTCAAGATGACCAAGCAGGAGATCAAGGACGAGTTCAAGGACAGCGAAGGCAAGCCCGAGGTCAAGGGGCGGATACGCCAGTTGCAGATGCAGATGGCCATGCGCCGCATGATGGGGGATGTCCCCAAGGCCGATGTGATCATCACCAACCCGACCCACTACTCGGTGGCGCTCAAATACGATGCGGGCAAGCCGGGGGCGGCGCCCAAGGTACTGGCCAAGGGGGTCGACGAGGTGGCGATGAAGATCCGGGAGATCGGTCGCGAATACGACATCCCCGTCATGTCCTCCCCGCCGCTCACCCGGGCCCTTTACCACGCCACCGAGATTGGCCAGGAGATCCCGGAGGGGCTCTTCGCCGCCGTCGCCCAGGTGCTGGCCTATGTCTATCAGCTCAAGAAGTTCCGCCGTGGCCGCGGCCGGCGCCCGACCCCCATCGCCAAGGATCTGCCCATTCCCCCCGAGTTTCGCAAATAACGCAGTGGTGGCAGCCTGATCCCGGGTTCTCTCCCTTGCGCCCCCGCGTTTCGCAAATAAAGCGGTGGGATGGCCCCACCATCCGGTCTCTCCCTTGTGTCGCAAACAAGGCCGCAATCTCCCTGTCGAGGCGCGTCGCCTCGCCCCATGGCCTGGGCTGGCCTTTGGCCTGCTTGGTGAAGGCAGCTTCCCCCCTGTCACCATTCCCCGTGACGCTAACGACGGACTTCTGACAGCGTTAAAATAAAAACCATATAAATCAATGCATTGAATCCTTGGCTTGATATTTGCTTTAATCCGCTATTGGCAGTTTATCATTGAGATGCACGATGGGATTCAAAGCGGGACTGGGCCGTTTCAAAGAGTACAAGTGGCTGCTCAGCAGAGGGGTAGGGACGCCGCTGCTGGTATTGGCCTCTCTGGGGATGGTGGTACTCCCCATTCCGCCCCTGATGCTGGATATCCTCTTCTCCTTCAATATCGCCCTCTCCATCGTGGTGCTGCTGGTGGCGGTCTATACCCGCCGCCCCCTGGAATTTGCCGCCTTCCCCACCGTCTTGCTGATCGCCACCCTGCTGCGGCTCGCCCTCAACGTTGCCTCCACCCGGGTGGTGTTGCTGGAAGGCCACAACGGCAGCGCGGCGGCGGGCCATGTGATCGAGGCGTTCGGCAACGTGGTGATCGGCGGCAACTATGCCGTGGGCATCATCGTCTTCATGATCCTGGTGATCATCAACTTCGTGGTGGTCACCAAGGGTGCGGGCCGGATCTCCGAGGTGAGCGCCCGCTTCACCCTTGACGCCATGCCCGGCAAGCAGATGGCCATCGATGCGGACCTGAACGCCGGTCTCATCAACCAGGAAGAGGCCAAGAAGCGCCGTCAGGACGTGACTCAGGAAGCGGACTTTTACGGCTCCATGGACGGTGCCTCCAAATTCGTGAAGGGGGATGCCATCGCGGGCATCATGATCCTCTTCATCAATATCATCGGCGGCTTCATCATCGGCATGATGCAGCACCAGCTCACCTTCGGCGAAGCGGCCCAGGTCTATACCCTGCTCGCCATCGGTGACGGTCTGGTCGCCCAGATCCCCTCGCTCCTGCTCTCCATTGCCGCGGCCATCATCGTTACCCGTCAGAATACCGACCAGGACATGGGGACAGCGGTACTCGGCCAACTGTTCGAAAATCCCAAGGCGCTGGTGATCTCCGCCGGCATCCTGCTGATGATGGGCAGCGTACCCGGCATGCCGCACCTGGCTTTCCTGAGCCTGGGGGCGGTGGCGGCGGCGGGCGCCTGGTGGCTGCTGCGCCGCGAGAAGCAGAACAAGGCGAAGGCGGCGAGCGGCGAACTCATGCCGGCCCAGGGGGATGCCCCGGTGGAGCAGAAGGATCTCAGCTGGGACGACGTCATGCCGGTGGACATCATCGGCCTGGAGGTGGGTTATCAGCTGATACCTCTGGTGGACAAGAATCAGGGGGGCGAGCTGCTCAACCGGATCAAGGGGGTGCGCAAGAAGCTCTCCCAGGAGCTGGGCTTTCTGGTGCCTGCCGTCCACATTCGCGACAACCTGGATCTTGCCCCCAACCAGTACCGCATCACCCTGATGGGCGTGAGCACGGGGGAAGCCACCGTCTATCACGACAAGGAGATGGCCATCAACCCGGGGCAGGTGTTCGGCCAGATCCACGGTATCGCCACCCAGGACCCGGCGTTCGGGCTGGAGGCGGTCTGGGTCGCCAAGGAGCAGGTCTCCCAGGCCCAGACCCTTGGCTACACCGTGGTCGATGCGGCCACCGTGGTGGCTACCCACCTGAGCCAGATCCTCTCCAACCATGCGGCGCTGCTGCTGGGTCATGACGAGGTGCAACAACTGCTCGACATGATAGGGAAGCATCAGAGCAAGCTGGTGGAAGGACTGGTTCCCGAGGTGATCAGCATGGGCAACCTGGTGAAGGTATTGCAGAATTTGCTCAATGAAGGCGTGCCAATTCGCGATATGCGCACTATCCTGCAGACCCTCGTGGAATATGCGCCCCGCAGCCCGGACCCGGAAGTGCTGACCGCAGCCTGCCGGATCGCCCTGCGCAGATTGATTGTGCAGGAGATTGCCGGCCCCGAGCCCGAGCTGCCGGTGATCACCTTGTCACCAGAACTGGAACGTATATTGCATCAATCCCTGCAAGCAGGTGGGGGAGATGGCGCCGGTATCGAACCGGGACTGGCGGAGCGGATGCAACGCTCCCTGGTGGAAGCCACTCAACGACAAGAACTGGAAGGCCAGCCGGCCGTGCTTCTGACATCGGGGATATTGCGCAATACCCTGGCGAAATTTGTCAAGAATGCCATTCCTGGATTACGCGTGCTGTCCTATCAGGAAGTGCCTGACGACAAGCAGATCCGCATCGTCAGTGCGGTGGGACAGGGCTAGTTAGCGGAGATGACGGGTGAAGATTAAGCGGTTTTTTGCCAAAGACATGCGCACGGCGCTGGCCGAGGTCAAGGAGACTCTCGGACCCGATGCCGTCATCATGTCCAACAAAAAGGTCACCGGTGGGGTGGAGATAGTCGCGGCCGTCGATTATCAATCCCAGGTACCGGGGCCTAAAGACGCGCCGGTTCGCCGTCAGTTGAATGAAGAGAGCGTCAATATCTCGTCTGCGGGCAAGCAGATGACGAGGTCGGCGCCACCCAAGGAACAGAACGAATACTACGCCGATACCCTGGCGGCCCTGCTGGCACGCCAGCAGAAGCTCAATCCGGCCAACCCGGCGGGTGGCAATGCCGCACCGGGATCATGGTCTGGCAACGGAGGCAACGGTCAGCCAGCTTCGGCCTCCTGGCCCGCCAATGGCGCTGCCGGCACCCAGTCCGCCGGACTGGCGGGCGCGGCCAGAGCTCCCAGAACCCTGGCCGAACAGGGCCAGTGGGGAGCAGCTCCCGAGCCCGCCAAGCCCAAGGCCCGTCCTGCCGCCGCCCCGCGCCAGGCCCAGTCCGCCCAGCGGGATCAGGAGATGGAGGGGATGCGCAAGGAGATGGCCAGCATCCGCAAGCTGCTGGAGCACCAGATCTCCGGCCTGATGTGGCAGGAGGTGGAACGCCGCGAACCCATGCGCGCCCTGCTCATCAAGGAGCTCAAGAAGATGGGGTTCGACGACGCCTTCGCCGATCAGCTGGCGGGCCTCATCCCCGAAGACATGCCGATCCATCAGGCCATGGCCCAGCTGGCCGAGGTGCTGACGGCCCAGCTCAAGATCAGCGAGGACGAGATCCTGCGTCAGGGAGGGGCGGTGGCCCTGCTCGGACCGACCGGGGTGGGCAAGACCACCACCATCGCCAAGCTGGCGGCCCGCTTTGCCATGAAGTATGGCGCCGAGCAGGTGGCGCTCATTACCACGGACAACTACCGGATCGGGGCCCACGAACAGCTGCAGACCTATGGTCGCATCATGGGTTGCCCGGTGCGGCAGGTGCGGGACGCCGAAGAGCTGGCCAGTGCCCTCTATCAGTTCCGCCATCGCCGGCTGGTGCTCATCGACACCGCCGGGATGGGTCAGCGGGATATCCGCCTGACCGAACAGCTCGACACTCTGGTGAAGAATGCCAAGGTGCGTATCCGCAGTTATCTGGTCATGTCGGCCACCTCCCAGCGACGTGTGATGCAGGAGGCGGTGGATCACTTCCGGCGCATTCCGCTCTCCGGCTGCATTCTGACCAAGCTCGACGAGAGCCTGAATCTGGGTGAAGTGATCAACGTGTGCATTCAAAACGCCCTGCCCATCAGTTACATCACCGACGGGCAACGGGTGCCGGAAGATATTCAAGTTGCCAACGCGGCGCTGCTGGTCGGTGCCGCCATGGGGTCGCTGGAACGGGAAGCAGAAGATCCCTATTTCTGGGGATCGGGTTTTGGCGAATCCGAAGATTCGGAGTTTTATGAGTAACATGTATATGGATCAGGCGAGTGGTCTGCGCAAAATGCGTCAAAACAATCGAGTGAAAGTGATCGCCGTGTCCGGAGGCAAGGGGGGCGTCGGCAAGACCAACGTGACCCTGAACGTGGCGGGAGCCATGGCCGCCCAGGGCAAGCGGGTGTTGGTGCTGGACGCTGACCTTGGCCTGGCCAACGTCGACGTCATGCTGGGGCTGAGGGTGCATCGCAACCTCTCCCATGTGCTGGCGGGGGAATGCACCCTGGATGACATCATCGTCGAGGGGCCCTACGGCATGATGATAGTGCCAGCCACCTCGGGTACCCAGTCCATGGTCGAGCTCTCCCCGGTACAACATGCCGAGCTCATCCGCGCCTTCAGCGAGATGAAGACCCAGGTGGACGTGTTGCTGGTGGACACGGCGGCGGGGATTTCCGACATGGTGCTGAGCTTCACCCGCGCCGCCCAGGACATCATGGTGGTGGTGTGCGATGAACCCACCTCCATCACGGATGCCTACGCGCTCATCAAGATCCTCTCCAAGGATCACGGTGCGTTCCGCTTCAAGGTGGTGGCCAACATGGTCCGCTCCCTGCGCGAGGGGCAGGAGCTGTTCGCCAAGCTGACCCGGGTCACCGACCGCTTCCTGGATACCTCCCTGGAGCTGGTGGCCTGCGTGCCTTACGACACCAACCTGCGGGCCGCGGTGCGCAAGCAGAAACTGATAGTTGAGGCGTTTCCAAAATCCCCTGCCGCCCTGGCATTTCGTGCCCTGGCGAACAAGGCGGCGAGCTGGCCCATCCCGAATCAGCCGGGGGGCCACCTCGAATTTTTCCTGGAAAACTTGTTGCAAAAGCCGGTCATAACACAGGAAGACTCCCGTGAATAAAGCCCAAGCATACTTGCGTCATCAGGATTCCTACGTGCTGGTCGAGCGACACGCTCCGCTGGTCAAGCGGATTGCCCAGCATTTATTGGCTCGCCTGCCAAGCAGTGTCTTGCTGGATGACCTGATCCAGGCAGGTATGATTGGGCTGCTCGAAGCTTCCCGCAACTTTGACGGTAGCAAGGGCGCCAGCTTTGAAACCTATGCCGGCATCCGCATCCGTGGTGCCATGCTCGACGAGATCCGCCGTGGGGACTGGGTGCCCCGCTCGGTGCACCGCAACAGCCGTGCCATCGCAGAAGCGATCGAGAACGTGGAGCAGGCCCATGGCCGGGATGCCAGAGACACCGAGGTGGCCGCCAATATGGGGGTGTCCCTCGGGGAGTACCATGCCATGCTGCAGGATGTCTCCTGCGGCAAGATCATCGGCATCGAGGATCTGGGCGTCAGCGAAGATGTCATCGGTCATCCCGATGAAGGCAACGGTCAGGGAGGATTCGACGATCTGGCGGCTGAACGCTTCCAGGGGGCCCTGGCGGAGCACATCGCCCGCCTGCCGGAGCGGGAGGCGCTGGTGCTCTCCCTTTATTACGATGAAGAGCTGAATCTGCGCGAGATCGGTGAAGTATTGAGTGTAAGTGAGTCTCGGGTGAGCCAGATTCATAGTCAGGCCATGCACAGGCTGCGCGCCCGTTTGCGAGATTGGAATTTATAAGTGGTTGTACTGGCTACACTGGAGCACAACTCTAAGGCATAATCCGCACCATAAAACCTGCGATCTGCATCATGTAAGTGAGCCGTCTTGGCGGCTATTTAGGAGGAACTTTGGACAAGAACATGAAAATCCTCATCGTCGATGACTTTTCAACGATGCGCCGGATTATCAAGAACTTGCTGCGTGACCTGGGATATAACAATACCCATGAAGCAGACGATGGCAACACGGCGTTGCCGATGCTGAAAAATGGCGACTTCCAGTTCGTGGTCACCGACTGGAACATGCCCGGCATGCAGGGCATCGACCTGCTCAAGGCGATTCGCCTCGACGACAAGCTCAAGCACCTGCCGGTTCTGATGGTGACAGCCGAAGCCAAACGCGAGCAGATCATCGAAGCCGCCCAGGCCGGGGTCAATGGCTATATCGTCAAGCCGTTCACCGCTGCCACCCTCAAAGAGAAGCTCGACAAAATCTTTGAACGTATCGGCTAAGGAGCGGCAGGGATGAAGGCCAAAACGAGTGCCATGATCTCGCTTGACCAGGCAAGGATGCTGGTTGCCCACCTGGAGCGGGAAGAGTTTGAACAGGCCGATACCATCCTCGCCGATGTGTGCGCCCCCAACGCGGCGGCCCTGTTTGACAAGGTGGGGCAGCTGACCCGCCAATTGCATAACTCATTGCAGGATTTTCGCCTGGATCCCAGGATCCCCGACCTGGCCACCCATGAGATCCCGGATGCCCGGGAGCGTCTGAGCTATGTCATCGACATGACGGACAAGGCGGCCAATCGCACCATGGATGCGGTCGAGGCAAGCCTTCCCATCGCCGATCGACTCAACGACAACATTCAGCTGGTCATGCCCAACTGGAATGCCCTGATGAGCCGGGATCTCGAGCTGGGTCAATTCAAGGCGCTGTGCCATCAACTGAATGATTTTATTAAGGCTTCTGAGACGGATGCCGATAAGTTACGACAACTGCTGACGGAAATTCTGATGGCTCAGGATTTCCAGGACCTGACCGGTCAGATGATCCGCAAGGTGATCAAACTGGTGCAGGAAGTTGAAACGAAGTTGATAGAGATGCTGACCATGTTCGGTGAGGGCGTTAGCGACAATTCGGCACGTAGCCTGCCAGTGAGCGGCATCGAGGCGGAAGGCCCCATCATGAACCCGCAGACCCGCTCAGATGTGGTCAATGGTCAAGATGATGTGGACGATCTGCTGTCTAGCCTGGGATTCTAATGGAGTGACGCATGGCCTTCGAAGTTGATGAAGACATACTGCAAGACTTTTTGGTCGAAGCATCAGAAATATTGGAACAGTTGTCTGAACAACTGGTCGACTTGGAAAAGCGGCCCGATGACAAGAACCTGTTGAACGCCATCTTCCGCGGCTTCCACACCGTCAAGGGGGGAGCTGGCTTCCTCTCCCTCACCGAACTGGTGGATGTCTGTCACGGTGCCGAGAACCTGTTCGACATGCTGCGCAACGGCAAGCGGACCCTCAGTGCCGAGCTGATGGATGTCATCTTGCAGGCGCTGGATGCCATCAACGTCATGTTTGCCCAGGTCCAGAACCGCGAAGAGATAAGCCCCGCTTCTCCCGATCTGCTGCACGATCTGCACGAGCTGTGCAAGCCGGAAGGGCAGGAGCAGCTGCGTACCGCCAGCGTGGCGGCCCAGCCAGCACCCGAGCCTGAGCCCGAACCCGCACCAGAACCCGAGGTCATCGCCGAGGTGGCGCCTGTCGCCGTCAATGGCGGTGGCTCCATCGACGAGATCTCCGCCGACGAATTTGAACGCCTGCTCGATGAGCTGCACGGTGTCGGCAAAGCGCCGACGGTCTCTGCCGCCCCCGTGCTGAGCGGGTCAGGTGACATCACAGACGACGAATTCGAAGCCCTGCTCGACCAGCTCCATGGTCAGGGCCAGCACGGTGGTGCCCCCGATCTGGCCCCCCTGCAGTCGGTCCAGAAAGAGGTGGACGAGCTCATCGACGACGATGAGTTCGAGCGCCTGCTGGATGAACTGCATGGCCGTGGGCAGGGGCCCCAGCACAGTCTGGCACCTGCTCCTGCTCCTGCGCCCGCTCCCGAACCCAAGGCCCCGGCACCCGCTGCCCCCGCAGCCCCGGTTACGCCGCCCAAGGCGCCAGTGGCCGCCAAACCCGCGCCGGCAGAGCCCCCAGCGCCAGCCAAGGCCGCCCCTGCCAAGCAGGCCGCTCCCGCCGAGAGCAGCGCGGTACAGAGCGATACCACGGTGCGGGTGGATACCAAGACCCTGGACGTCATCATGAACATGGTGGGCGAACTGGTGCTGGTGAGAAACCGCCTGGTGAGCCTCGGCATCGCCAGCAATGACGAAGAGATGTCCAAGGCTGTCGCGAACCTCGACGTCGTGACCGCCGATCTGCAGGGCGCGGTCATGAAGACCCGCATGCAGCCTATCAAGAAAGTATTCGGCCGCTTCCCGCGCGTGGTGCGCGATCTGGCTCGTACCCTCAAGAAGGAGATCGAGCTGGTGATGGTGGGTGAGGACACGGATCTGGACAAGAACCTGGTGGAGGCCCTGGCCGACCCCCTGGTTCACCTGGTGCGCAACTCCTGCGACCATGGCGTCGAGATGCCGGACGTGCGCGAGAAGGCGGGCAAGCCCCGTCAGGGCACCATCACCCTGAGCGCCTCCCAGCAAGGGGATCACATTCTGCTCTGCATCGAGGATGACGGCGCAGGGATGGACCCGGAGAAGCTCAAGTCCATCGCCATCAGCCGTGGCGTGCTCGATGCTGACAGCGCGGCGCGCATGAGCGACAACGATGCCTACAACCTGATCTTCGCCCCCGGCTTCTCCACCAAGTCGGAGATCTCCGACATCTCCGGCCGTGGAGTGGGCATGGACGTGGTGAAGACCAGCATCGTCAGCCTCAATGGCTCGGTGCACATCGATTCCACCTGGGGCAAGGGCACCCGTCTCGAGATCAAGGTTCCCCTGACCCTGGCCATTCTGCCGACCCTGATGGTGGAGGTGGGTCAACAGACCTTCGCCCTGCCCCTCGGTTGCGTGAATGAAATTTTCCACCTGGATCTGAAAAAGGCCAACGTGGTGGATGGCCAGCTCACCATCATCGTCCGTGACAAGGCGATTCCGCTGTTCTACCTGCACAAGTGGCTGGTACGCGGTGCCGGCAAGACAGCCCGCCAGGACCAGGGCCACGTGGTCATCGTCCAGATCGGCACCCAGCAGGTCGGCTTCGTGGTAGACAACCTCATCGGTCAGGAAGAGGTGGTGATAAAGCCCCTGGACAACCTGCTGCAAGGTACCCCCGGCATGGCCGGCGCCACCATCACCAGCGACGGCGGCATCGCCCTTATTCTGGATGTGCCCAGCCTGCTCAAGGCCTATGCCCGTCGCCACTGAGCGCCAGGCTCAAGGAGTTAAAAGAATAACAATGGCAGTCAAGGTATTAGTGGTCGACGATTCGAGTTTCTTCCGCCGTCGGGTCAGCGAAATCATCAATCAGGATCCCCTGATGACGGTGATCGACACGGCCCAGAACGGGCGGGAGGCGGTAGACAAGGCGCAGCAGTTGCGGCCCGACGTCATCACCATGGACATTGAAATGCCGGTGCTCGACGGCATCAGCGCCGTGCGAGAGATCATGGCCAAGTGTCCGACCCCCATCCTGATGTTCTCCTCCCTGACCCACGAGGGAGCCAAGGCAACCCTGGATGCGCTGGATGCGGGCGCCCTCGATTTTCTGCCCAAGAAGTTTGAAGACATCGCCCGGGACAAGGACGAAGCCGTCAACCTGCTGCAGCAGCGGGTCAAGGAGATCGCTCGCAAACGCTTCCTGATGGCGACCCGGCCCCGCGCCCCCGAGCCTGCCGCCCGGCCCGCCGTCACGGGGACCCTGAATCGCCCCTTGGCCGAACGCCAGCCCGAGCCTGTGCGGGCAGCGGCGGCTCCCGCCGCGTTCAAGCGCAGCGGCAAGAGTTACCAGCTAGTTGCCATCGGTACCTCCACCGGCGGGCCGGTGGCACTGCAGAACGTGCTGACCAAGCTGCCGGGGGATTTCCCTCATCCCATTCTGCTGATCCAGCACATGCCAGCTACCTTCACCGCTGCCTTTGCCGCCCGCCTCAACGGGCTGTGCCAGATAGGGGTCAAGGAGGCGCAGGACGGCGACGTGCTCAAGCCGGGTCAGGCCTATCTTGCCCCCGGTGGCAAGCAGATGCTGCTGGAAGGGCGCGGGCCCGGTGCCCGTCTTCGCATCATCGATGGCAATGACAAGGTCAACTACAAACCCTGCGTGGACATCACCTTCGCCTCCGCCGCCAAGACCTATGGCGACAAGGTGCTGGCCATCGTCCTGACCGGCATGGGCGCGGATGGCCGCGACGGTGCCCGTCTGCTCAAGGAGCAGGGGGCGACCATCTGGGCGCAGGATGAAGCCTCCTGCGTGGTCTATGGCATGCCCCAGGCCGTTGCCAAGGCGGGCATAGCAAGCGAATCCCTGCCGCTGGATCGGGTGGCCCAGCGCATTCTGGTCGAGTTGGGTCGCTGACCATGGGCATGCTCGGCCTGGTGCTGGCGCTGGGGGCCGTCGCCATCGCCCAGTGGTGGCATGGCGGCAGCCTGCTGACCCTGCTGGATGGCCCGGCCTTTGTCATCGTCGTCGGGGGAACCTGGGGGGCGGTGATCTTGCAGACTCCCCGCAGGTACCTGCTCAGTGCCCTGAGGCAGGCGACCTGGATGCTGTTTCCGCCGCAGCTGGATCTTGCGGAGCAGGCCGAGCGCCTGAAGACGTGGGCCCAGTTCGCCCGCCAGCAAGGCTTGCTGGCGCTGGAAAACCAGGCCGAGGCCGAGCCCGATCCCTTCACCCGCCAGGGGCTTTCCATGATTGTGGATGGCGTCTCCATCGAGGATATCCGCAGCCTGCTGGAGGCGGACATCGACATCGAGCAGGAGCGCAACGAGCACTCGGCCAGGGTGTTCGAGTCCATGGGCGGGTACAGCCCCACCATCGGCATCATCGGGGCCGTGATTGGCCTCATCCAGGCCATGTTTCATCTGGAGGAGCCAGGCACCCTGGGGGCGGGCATTGCCGTGGCCTTCGTCGCCACCATCTACGGGGTGGGCTTTGCCAACTTGCTCTATCTGCCGATTGCGAATCGGTTGCGCGCCTTCCACTACCATTACGGCCTCTATCAGGAGATGACCCTGGAGGGGCTTCTGGCCATCGCCCACGGGGAGAACGGCCCGCAGGTTGAAAGGCGGTTACGGGCTTATCTGAAAGGGGAGTAGCCATGCGCAAGCGCTATCGTTTGCACCTGCAAGGGCGAGAGCATCTCGATCGCTGGCTGGTCTCCTATGCCGATTACATGACGCTCATCTTCGCCCTTTTCGTTGTGCTCTACTCCGTTGCCATCGTCAACAAGGAGGAGTACCGCGCCGTCATCGAGGGCATGACCCAGGCCTTCAACCAGGCGCCGCGCAGCGATGGCCTGCTGGAAGGGCGGGGTAATTCCTTGCTGGACAACCCGGTCTCGGCCGCCCCCAGCCTGCTGGAGAGCCAGGCCTCTGTGTCCCCCTCGCGTGCCCCCATCACGGGTACGCCCGTCTCGCAAGATGGCACGGCTCTTGCGCAGATCGACATGCAGATCCAGGAGTCCATGGGCGCCCTGGTCGATGCGGGGGTGGTGAAGCTTGCGCAGGATGACAACTGGCTGACGGTGGAGCTGAGTTCAGGTCTCCTGTTCAACAGTGGCAGCGCTTTTCTGGGGAACAATGCCGCACCCGTGCTCGATACGCTTTCAGGTATTCTCAAACCGGTCGATAACTATGTCAGGGTGCGGGGCTACACGGATAACCAACCGATAAACAACGAAATTTTCCGCTCCAACTGGACATTGTCAGCGGCCCGCGCCGAGGCAGTGCTCAATGCGCTGGTGGGCAAGGGGGTGGCTCCCGGTCGGCTAGCCTACGAGGCGTACGGAGAGTTTTCCCCCTTCGTCGACAATGGCACCGAGCAGGGACGATTACAGAATCGCAAGGTGGTGGTCGCCATATCCAGGTTCGCCTGGGTGCCACCAGCCCCCGTCAAACCGCTGACGGTGGCGCCGGTGCAGGACGCACCGCAGAGTGTCGACAGTGAAAAGATCAGGGTGATCGCGCTGCCCGGTGGGGGCATACGCATAACAACAAGGCAGGATTGATACAGTGATTGTTTGGACGGTTGCCAATCAGAAGGGTGGAGTCGGTAAAACCACCACGGTCGTCTCCCTGGCGGGCATTCTGGCCCAGCGTGGCCAGCGGGTACTGCTGATCGACACCGACCCCCACGCCTCCCTGACCTCCTATCTCGATTTCGACTCGGACAGGCTGGAAGGCACCCTGTACGAGTTGTTCCAGGCGGCCAAACCCAGCGCCGAGCTGGTCAACCGGATGACCCTCAAGACCCGATTCGAGAACATCAGCCTGCTGCCCGCCTCGATTACCTTGGCCACGCTGGATCGGGTGATGGGCAACCGGGAAGGGATGGGGCTGGTGCTCAAGCGCGCTCTGCTGCGGGTGCAGGATCAGTTCGACTACGTGCTCATCGACTGTCCGCCGGTGCTGGGGGTCATGATGGTGAACGCGCTGGCGGCCTGCGATCGCATCCTGGTGCCGGTGCAGACCGAATTCCTGGCCCTCAAGGGGCTGGAGCGGATGATGAAGACCTTCGAGATCATGCAGCGCTCCAAGCGGGAGAAGTTCCGCTACACCATCATTCCGACCATGTTTGACAAGCGTACCCGCGCCTCCCTGATGACATTGCAGTCCATCAAGGAGCAGTATGGGGAGGCGGTGTGGAATGCGGTCATTCCCATCGACACCAAATTCAGGGATGCCAGTCTGGTGCACATTCCTCCCTCCATCCATGCACCGGGCAGCCGGGGCACCTATGCCTATGAGACCCTGCTCAACCATCTCGACGCGCTGGAGCGTCAACGGACCCAGGAGGTGATGCCGTGAGAGAGACCACCCAGGTTCGGGCCATGGACGACTATTTCCACTCCCTGCTGCTGGACGATGCCCTGCTGCGGGAAGATCCCGAAGACGAAGCACCGGCTCCTGCGTTGCAACGTCAGACCGTCGCCGTGCCGGAGGTGGCTGCCACCCCCTATCTTGAAACCGATACCCGACTGGCCCAGCTGAGCGAGCTGCTTGCCCAGGTGGGACAGGTCCAGTTCGAGATGGATGCCCTGAGCCACGAAGAGGTGCATGTCGAACCATTCCAGCTCGAGGCAGAGGTGGTTGACAGTGAGCCTCTGGTCGCCCTGGCAGAGCCGGTGGTGGAAGCCGTGGTGGAGGAGGTCGAGCCCGTCGCCCTCGCGGTGGCAGAACCCGCACCCGCCCTAGAAGCGGCGCCCGCACCGTCGACCTGGGAGAACCTGGATACCGGCAACGAGTTTCAGGCGCTCTTCTTCGACGTGGCCGGGGTGACGTTTGCGGTGCCTCTGACCGAGTTGGGGGGCATCCATCAACTGGGGGAGGTGACCTCTCTCTTCGGCCAGCCGGGCTGGTACAAGGGGATCATGACCTCCCGCGAGCAGAAGATGAACGTGGTGGACACGGCCCAGTGGGTCATGCCGGGCCAGCATCTGGAGATGGACGATTACAAATATCTGATTATGCTGGGAGAATCACCCTGGGGATTGGCCTGTCACCAGTTGAAGGGCACAGAACTGCTGCACCGGGACCAGGTGAAGTGGCGCCATCAGGAGGGCAAGCGCCCCTGGTTGGCCGGCATGGTCAAGGAGAAGATGTGTGCCCTGCTGCACGTCAGGGAGCTCTTGCTGCTGCTTGGCCGGGGCGTGAACATCGAAGGCCGCTGACAACGTCGGCATCGCCATGGTTTTATTGCTAATTTTACCCGTTGACGGGTTCATACAAGGATCAAGAAGATGACAGAGAAGCGCAATATTGCACAGAATCTGGCCGAAGACGAAGTGCTGCAGTGGGTGACCTTCCAGTTGGAAAACGAGACCTATGGCATCAACGTGATGCAGGTTCAGGAAGTGTTGCGCTACACCGAGATCGCTCCGGTCCCGGGTGCACCTGACTACGTGCTGGGCATCATCAACCTGCGTGGCAACGTGGTGACCGTCATCGATACCCGCTCCCGTTTCGGCCTGCCGGCCGGGGACGTGAGCGAGAACTCCCGCATCGTCATCATCGAGGCGGAGAAGCAGGTGATCGGCATCATGGTGGACAGCGTGGCCGAGGTGGTCTATTTGCGCTCCTCCGAGATCGATGCCGCCCCGGCGGTGGGCACCGAGGAGAGCGCCAAGTTCATCCAGGGCGTCAGCAACCGTGACGGCCAACTGCTGATCCTGGTGGATCTCAACAAGCTGCTCTCCGACGAAGAGTGGGAAGACATTGGTTCCCTGTAACAGGGACGGGAACGTGCGGACGGGGGCGATGGCACCTGTCCGCCTCCCTGTGACGGTAAGGTGATGGTTTGATGATTGAATTTGCAGCCTTGGGGTTGTCCTTGCTCGCACTGGTGCTGGCCCTTTACGGGATCCTGGGGCACCGTCGTCGCCAGCGAGAGTCCGAGGCCAGGGTGGAAGCGCTGCAGGGGCAGCTCGAGAGTCTGCGCAAGCAGATGATGGAGTTGCACACGGGCGCCATCGGCATGGGTCAGCGTCTGCAAGCCGCAGAAGGGGCCATGCAGAAGATCCACGACAGCCAGCAGGAGCTGACGTTGCAGGATCCGGAGCGCCGCCTCTACAGCCGCGCCGCCAAGATGGTGGAGCTTGGTGCCGATCTGGACGAGGTGATGAGCGAGTGCGAGTTGCCTCAGGCGGAAGCGGAGCTGCTTATTTCCCTGCGAAAGGGACGCAGCTGACGGATGTGTCGCGGGGAGGCCGGTGCCTCCCCGCTTTCTGTTCGACCCGTGGCCACTTCTTTCTTGATGCCGGGACGGTGGATAATCCTTTGGCATCAATCTCTTTGGTGGGGGCGCGATCTTCCCCACAAATCCTGTTGATTATTGGCATCTTTGAAAAGACGCCTCCGGATCCTGTGTTAAGATGCAGGCCGCCTCATTTTCAACGATTACATCCCCATGCTGCTTCAAGCGAACAATCTGAGCTGCGTGCGTGAAGATCGCACCCTGTTTGAACATCTCTCCTTCGCGGTGCGTGCCGGGGATTTGATGCAGATTGAGGGTCCCAACGGGGTGGGCAAGACCAGCTTGTTGCGCCTGCTCACCGGCCTCTCTCAGCCCTTTGCTGGCGAGGTGTGCTGGAATGGAGAGAATATCCGCCATTGCCGGGATGAATACCACGCCAGCCTGCTTTACCTGGGCCATCAGCCCGGCGTCAAGGCGACCCTGACCCCCCTTGAGAATCTCTCCTTCTACCAGAAGCTTCATGGCCCTGCCGGGGACGGCGTGGATCTCTGGCGGGTGCTGGCCCAAGTCGGCCTCGCCGGTTTCGAAGACTATCCCGCGGGGCAGCTCTCCGCCGGGCAGCAGCGACGGGTGGCGCTGGCCAGGTTGTGGCTGAGCGAGCGACCGGCGCTCTGGATCCTGGACGAGCCCTTCACCGCCATCGACAAGCAGGGGGTCAGGGTGCTGGAGCAGTTGTTCCTCGCCCACGCGGACAGGGGGGGCATGGTGGTCCTTACTACCCACCAGGATCTGACCCTGATGCAGGGACGGCTCAAGACCCTCTCCCTGACCTCGCTGTTGCAGGAGTAGCCCATGCTGCGCGCCGTCATACACCTTATTCACCGCGAGTTGCTGATGGCCCTGCGCCAGCGCGCCGACATCTTCAACCCGCTCTGGTTCTTCCTCATCGTCATCACCCTGTTTCCGTTAGGGATCGGGCCCGAGCCCCAGTTGCTGGCCCGCATCGCTCCCGGCATCATCTGGGTGGCGGCCCTGCTGGCGGCCATGCTCTCCCTGGAGCGGCTGTTTCGTGACGACTTCAGCGACGGCGCCCTGGAGCAGATGATGCTGATGCCCCATCCCCTGGGGTTGCTGGCCCTGGCCAAAGTGATCGCTCACTGGTTGCTGACCGGGCTGCCGCTGTTGCTGGTCTCCCCCTTGCTCGCCATCCTGCTCTCCCTGGAGCTGAAGACCTATCTGGCCGTGGTGGCTACCCTGGCGCTCGGTACACCGGTGTTGAGCCTGCTCGGGGCGGTCGGAGTGGCGCTGACCGCAGGGCTGCGCAAGGGGGGCGTGCTGCTCAGCCTGTTGCTGCTGCCGCTCTATATTCCGGTGCTTATCTTCGCCACGTCCGCCATCGACGCGGCGAGCATGGGACTGCCCTATGCCGGTCAGCTCGCCATCCTGGGGGCCATGCTGGTGGGGGCATTGACCCTGACGCCCCTGGCCATCTCGGCGGCGTTGCGGGTGAGTGTCAACTGATTGACTTGGTGAAAAGATTTTCGTTTGAAGCCTTGTTAGGGGCGAGATAGTTGAGATAGATCAAGGGGATGGCTGCTTATTGCTTTCGGGGGATATGATGTTTTTCCCCCATGGGTATGGTAGCCCTCGGCACTTAAAAATTAATAACTGAAAGGTTTCGTGAGCTATGTGGAAATGGTTGCACCCTTATGCCAAACCCGAGCGCGCCTATGGGCTGGCCGGCACCCTGCTGCCCTGGTTTGCCGTGACAAGCCTGCTCGCCTTCATCATCGGCACCGTCTGGGGGCTGGCTTTCGCCCCCGCCGATTACCAGCAGGGCGACTCTTTCAGGATCATCTATATCCATGTGCCCTCCGCCATCCTCTCCATGGGCGCCTACTCCACCATGGCGGTGGCCGCCTTCATTGGCCTGGTGTGGCAACTGCGCATGGCAGACATGACGGTGGCGGCCATCGCCCCGGTGGGGGCCGTCTTCACCTTCATTGCCCTCTTTACCGGCGCCGCCTGGGGCAAACCCATGTGGGGCACCTGGTGGGTGTGGGATGCCCGGCTCACCTCCGAGCTCATCCTGCTGTTCCTCTATCTGGGTGTCATCGCCCTCTACAACGCCTTCAGCGACAAGGTGGTGGCGGGCCGCGCCGCCGGCATCCTGGCGCTGGTCGGGGTGATCAACCTGCCCATCATCCACTACTCGGTGGAGTGGTGGAACACCTTGCACCAGGGGGCCACCATCACCAAGTTTGACAAACCCTCCATCTCCCCCGAGATGCTGTGGCCGCTGCTCATCATGATCCTGGCGTTCGCCGCATTTCTCGGTGCCCTGACCCTGATGCGTTTTCGCAATGAGCTGCTGATGCGGGAGTGGCACCGCCCCTGGGTCGCCGACATCGTCAGGCAGGAGAAGTAAGCATGCACTTTGCCTCGTTCAGTGATTTCATGGCCATGGGAGGCTATGCCTTCTACGTCTGGCTCTCCTTCGGTCTGACCCTGCTCTGCCTGGTCGGCATCGTCATTTCCACCCGGTTGAAGACCCGCAGCCTGCTCGGCGAACTGCGCAACAAGCAGGCTCGGGAGGCACGCCGCAAGGCGGCCCAGCAGATGGAGAACACCCTATGAACCCGCGCCGCAAGAAACGCCTCACCATCATCCTGGCCATCAGCCTGGGCCTTGTCAGCGTGACTGGCCTGGTGCTCTATGCCCTGAGCCAGAACATCGACCTCTTCTACACCCCGAGCGAGCTGGTGGAAGGGAAGGGGCCGGAGAAGATCAAGCCCGAGGAGGGGCAGCGCCTGCGCATCGGTGGCCTGGTGGTGCCGGGGTCTGTGGTGCGGGATCCCCAGAGCCTCAAGGTAGCCTTCAAGCTGGTGGACAACGGCGGCCATCTGGTGACGGTGGAGTTTGACGGCATCCTGCCGGATCTCTTCCGGGAAGGGCAGGGGATCGTCGCCCAGGGCACCCTCAAGGATGCCACCACGGTCGCCGCCTTCGAGGTGCTGGCCAAGCACGACGAGAACTACATGCCGCCGGAAGTGGCCGACGCCACCAACGGCATGCACTTCAAGCCCGAATACACAGAGGCACAGTTGCAGGGAGCCAAGCAATGATGCCGGTATGCGCCAAGAATTCACTTCTTTATACCGCCAAATCGGCAGGTTTCTCCGTGCAATCGAGAGGGAATAGTCAATGATCCCGGAATTAGGGCAGTTCTCACTGATCCTGGCCTTCGCCACCGCCCTGCTGCTGGGCAGTTACCCGCTGATCGGGGCCCATCTCGGTCGTCTTGGCATGATGTCGGCGGCCCGCCCGCTCGCCTACAGCCAGTTCCTGCTGCTGCTGCTGTCGTTTATCTGCCTCACCTGGGCCTTTATCGACAACGACTTCACCGTGCAGTACGTGGCCACCAACTCCAACAGCCTGCTGCCCCTGCAATACCGCATCTCGGCGGTGTGGGGAGCCCATGAAGGCTCGCTGCTGCTCTGGGTGCTGACCCTGGGGGGCTGGACGGCGGCGGTAGCCCTCTTCAGCCGTCGCCTGCCGCTCGATGCGGTGGCGCGGGTACTCGGGGTGCTCGGCCTTATCTCGGTGGGCTTCACCGCTTTTGTGCTGTTCACCTCGGATCCTTTCACCCGCACCCTGCCGTATTTCCCGGTGGACGGGCGGGATCTCAATCCGCTGCTGCAGGATCCCGGTCTCATCTTCCACCCCCCCATGCTCTACATGGGCTACGTGGGCTTCTCGGTGGCCTTCGCCTTCGCCATCGCCTCCCTGATGACGGGGCGTCTGGACGCCACCTGGGCGCGCTGGTCCCGTCCCTGGACCATGGCGGCTTGGGTCTTCCTGACGCTGGGCATCGTGCTCGGTTCCTGGTGGGCCTATTACGAACTCGGCTGGGGCGGCTGGTGGTTCTGGGACCCAGTGGAAAACGCCTCCTTCATGCCCTGGCTGGCGGGCACGGCCCTGCTCCACTCCCTCGCGGTGAGCGAGAAGCGCGCCACCTTCAAGGCCTGGACCGTGCTGCTGGCGCTCTCGGCCTTCTCCCTGAGCCTGCTCGGCACCTTCCTGGTGCGTTCCGGCGTGCTGGTGTCGGTCCATGCGTTTGCCTCGGACCCGACCCGGGGTCTGTTCATCCTGGGCTTCCTGCTGGCGGTGATAGGCAGCTCCCTATTGCTGTTCGCCTTCAAGGGCTCCCAGGTGAAGAGCCACGGCAAGCATGAGCTGTGGAGCCGGGAGACCCTGCTCCTTGGCAACAACATCCTGCTGGTGGCGGGCCTGCTCACCGTGCTGCTCGGCACCCTGTTGCCCCTGGTGCACAAGGAGCTGGGGCTTGGCAGCATCTCCATCGGCACCCCCTTCTTCAACCACATCTACAGCTGGCTCATCATCCCCTTCGCCCTGCTGCTGGGGGTGGGCCCCCTGTTCCGCTGGCGCCGCCAGGATCTCGGTGAGCTCAAGGGCAAGGTGATGCTCGCCCTGGTGCTGAGCCTGGCCGCGGCTCTGCTGTTGCCCAAACTCTTTGCCGAGGCGTTCAAACCCTGGGCTGCGCTCGGTATCGGGCTTGGCGTCTGGATCATCGTCACCAGCGTGCAGGAGACCTGGGCGCGGGCCACCCACAAACACGGTTTTGCCACCGGCGTGCGCAAGCTTGGCAACAGCCACTGGGCCATGATCTTGGGGCACGTGGGGCTCGCGGTCAGCATCATCGGCATCGCCTGCACCCAGAACTACAGCATCGAGAAGGACCTGCGGATGCAGGCCGGCGATCGCGTCCAGTTCGCCGATTACGAGTTCGTCTTCACCGGCATCAAGGAGAAGAACGGCCCCAACTACGACGGTTTCAAGGGCGTGCTGGAAGTGCACCGGGATGGCAAGCAGGTAGCCCTGCTCAAGCCCGAGAAGCGGATGTACACCGTGAGCCGCATGCCGATGACCGAGGCGGCCATCGATGCGGGGGTTACCCGGGATCTCTATGCGGCGCTCGGCGAGCAGCTCGACAACGGCGCCTGGGCGGTACGGATCTACTACAAGCCCTTCGTGCGCTGGATCTGGTTCGGCGGCGTCTTCATGGCCCTCGGCGGCGTGCTGGCCATGCTGGACAAGCGCTACCGCTTCGGACGTCGTGACGAGGAGGCCAAGGCATGAGCAAGAAGACCTGGCTCTATCTGCTGCCCTTCATCATCTTCCTGATGGGGGCCGTGTTTCTGTTCAAGGGGCTCTACTCCGATCCCACCAAGCTCGAATCCGTGATGGTGGACAAGGAGGTGCCCGTGTTCACCCTGCAGGACATCTATGACCTGGGCAAGCAGCACGACAGGAGCATCCTCAAGGGGCGCCCCATGCTGCTCAACGTCTGGGCCACCTGGTGCCCGACCTGTTACGGAGAACACACCTACCTCAAGGAGCTGGCGGGGCAGGGGATCTACATCGTCGGCATGAACTACAAGGATGAGCGTGACAAGGCCATCAAGTGGCTGGCGGAGCTTGGCAATCCCTACCAGGTCAACCTCTACGATCCGGACGGCATGCTGGGGCTGGATCTCGGTGTCTATGGCGCGCCCGAGACCTTCTTCATCGACAGCCAGGGCATCATCCGCTATCGCCACGTGGGGGACATCAACCCAGACGTTTGGGCGTCGACCCTCAAACCCATCTTCGATGCCATGAAGTGAGGCCTCCCCGATGAAAACACTGATTGCATCCCTGTTGCTGCTGGCCGGTCTCGTCTGCGCCGGACAGGCCCGCGCCGCCATCGATGTCTACACCTTCGAGAGCGACGCCCAGGAGCAGACCTTTCGCGAGCTGACTAAGGAGCTGCGCTGCCCCAAGTGCCAGAACCAGGACATCGCGGATTCCAACGCCGGGCTTGCCAAGGATCTGCGGGACAAGACCTACCAGATGGTGCGCGAGGGCAAGGAGAAGCAGGAAGTGGTGGACTACATGGTGGCCCGCTACGGCAACTTCATTCTCTATGATCCCCCCCTGATGGCCTCGACCCTGATCCTCTGGCTTGGCCCCTTGCTGGTCATCGTGATTGGCGTCGCCACCGTGGTGGTGCGAAGCCGCCGCCATGCCCCTGCTCCCTTGCAACAGCCTGAAGGCACCCTGAGTGCAGAAGAGCAGGCCAGGCTGTCCGCCCTGCTCAAAGAGGAAGATAAACCATGACCCCATTCTGGATACTGGGTGCGGCCCTGCTGGTGCTGGCGAGCCTGGCGCTGATCGTGCCGCTGTGGCGCGGCGAGGGCCGGCAGAGCATCAGCCGCTCGGCCCTCAACAAGCAGCTCTATCGCCAGCGCCTGCTGGAGATAGGGGAAGAGCGGGAGCAGGGGATACTGGCGGAGGAGCCGGAATCCCTGGTAGAGCTGCAGCGCAGCCTCCTGGACGACATTCCCGACGTGGAGCAGACCGCCCGTGGCGGCAAGAGCCTGATCTGGATCCCCGGTGTGCTGGTGCTGGCGGTGGTGAGCATCGGCCTCTACGCCAAGCTCGGCGCCTGGCAGGAGGTGAGCCGCTGGCAGGATGCCAGCAGCCGGTTGGGGGAGCTCAGCAATCGCATCCTGGTGGAGCGCGACGCCCGGGTGACCGAGCAGGATCTGCTGGACTTCACCCTGGCCCTGCGAACCCGGCTGAAAGAAGAACCGAACGACTACCGTGGCTGGCTGCTGCTGGGGCGCCTGACCCTGGATGGCAATGATCCCGAGATGGCCCGCGAGGCGCTGGAGCGTGCCTACGCCCTCGCGCCCCAGAAGGCCATGGTGGCGGTGCCCTATGCCCAGGCCCTGATGATGACGGGGGAGGAAGCCCGTGCGGATCAACTGTTGCAGGCGGTCATTACCGAGGACCCGGCCAACATCGAGGCTCGCTCCGTCCACGCCTTCATGGCCCTGCAAAAAGAGGATTTCCAGACCGCCCTCGACCGCTGGCAGGGGATGTTGCCGCTGCTGGAGCCGGGCTCGGCCCGCTACACCATGGTGGAGCGCTCCATGGAGTACGCCAGGCAGCAGCTTGGCCAGCGTGGCATCGCCGTGACTACCCCGTCTGCCGAAGGCCAGGCACAAGCCGGGGTGCTGGCGGTGAAAGAGGGGGAGTTCCCCCTGCACATCACCCTGGCGCCGGGCATCAAGATGCCGGAAGATGCCCATCTGTTCGTCTTTGCGGTGATCCCCAACGGTCCGCCCATGCCCATCGCGGTCAAGCGCATTGCAGGCCCGCATCTCCCGCTCACCCTCTCCCTGGGGGACGGGGATGCCATGATGGAGGGGAGCAAGCTGGCGGCCCATGCCGAGCTGCAGTTCAAGGCGCGCCTCTCCCGGGGCGGCAACGTCATGAACAAGGAAGGCGCCTTTGAAGGGGTTTCGGTCACCGTGCCGACCAGCACCATCCCCACAGCGCCGATTGACATCCGCATCGATCACGCCCTCTAATATGCTTTTGGCCCACCCCTTGGGGTGGGCCCCCTGTATAATTCATATCAATACCCAAAAAAATCTTAGGACTTTCATATGTATCTGCGTTCAGGAGCATTGGCGGTGGCATTGCTGCTCGCGGGCTGTGCGGGCGGCCCTCCCAAGCCGGGCCCGGAGAGCCTGGATCTCGGCGAGACCCCGAGCCGCCCCGGGGCATCCAGCACGGCCAGCGATCCTCGCGACCCCTTCCAGGGGCCCAACCGTGCCATGTGGGCCGTCAACTATGACGTGCTGGAGCCCTATGTGGCGCGCCCCGTGGTACACGGCTATGCCCGCTATGTCCCGCAAGGAGTGAGGGACAGCATAGAGAATTTCGTGGACAACTTCGACGAGCCGAGCAGCATGGTAAACCACCTGCTGGTGGGTGATCTGAAAGGGGCCGGTACCAACCTGGGCCGCTTCACCCTCAACACCACTGTGGGCCTGCTCGGTCTGTTCGACGTGGCCAAGCATGCGGGCCTGGCTCGCAACACGCTGGAGATGGACACCGTGCTCGGCAAGGCCGACATCGGGGATGGCGCCTATCTGATGGTGCCGGTCTACGGTCCCACCACCACCCGGCAACTGGTTGGGGATACCATCGATACCATCTACTTCCCCTATGCCCTGCTGACCTTCCCGCTGAAGGTGGTGCACTGGGCGCTGGATGGCCTCGGTACCCGCTCCAAGCTGATCGATCAGGAGCGCATCATCGACAACGCGCTGGATCCTTACGCCCTGACCAAGGACTTCTACTTGCAGTACAACGATGGCAAGGTGACGGGCCGCAAACCCGAGCTCCAGGAGCAGAAGCCTGAGGCGGCGGATGATGGCAACCTCGACGATTACATGGACGAGATAGACCAGTAAGCACGGTCATCTTCCACAAGGCGCCTGCGGGCGCCTTTGTTGTCGATGGCAGGTATTCGACCATAAAAAAACGCCCCGCAAGTGCGGGGCGTTTTGGCAAGAAAGGCTTATCAGGCAGCCAGGTTCTTGGCCACGAATTCCCAGTTGACCAGGGCCCAGAAGGTTTCCATGTACTTCGGACGCAGGTTGCGGAAATCGATGTAGTAGGCGTGTTCCCACAGGTCGACGGTTAGCAGCGGGGTGGTACCAGCTTCGGTCAGCGGGCAACCGGCGTTGGAGGTGTTGACGATGGCCAGGGAGCCGTCAGCCTTTTTCACCAGCCAGGTCCAGCTAGAACCGAAGTTGCCGATGGCAGACTTGGTGAACGCATCCTTGAACTCGGCGAAGGAGCCGAAGGCCTTGGTGATGGCATCGGCCAGGGCGCCAGTGGGCTCGCCACCGCCGTTCGGGGAGAGGCAGTGCCAGTAGAAGGTGTGGTTCCAGATCTGGGCAGCGTTGTTGAAGACGCCACCAGTGGAGGTCTTGATGATCTCTTCCAGAGACTTGCCTTCAAACTCGGTACCCGGCACCAGGTTGTTCAGGTTGACCACGTAGGTGTTGTGGTGCTTGCCATGGTGGTATTCCAGAGTTTCCTGGGAGATGTGCGGTTCCAGAGCATTGATTGCATAGGGCAGAGCGGGAAGTTCGAAAGCCATTTTCTACTCTCCATTGGCTGGTCCGTGCGAAGGCGACGGTTGCAAGACATTGCGTACTCTTTTCTATCTTGAAAAGAATTGTTCTTGAAATGAGGGGGCCAGACGGCCCAAAGCCCGACGATTGTAGCAGTATCAAAGATGGGCGAACAACCCTTGATTCTTGCCATGATCCGGATCAAGCTGCGGCGTATTGATGCATGACTTCTTTCATTCGCAACGGTTTGCCAGTTTGTGGTCTGCCCGGATTGCAGTAGAATGGCCGCCGAAATCGCTCCAGTGAGGCATTTATGGAAACTATTGAAAAGATCAAACAGCAGTTGGCTGAGAATCCCATCATCCTCTACATGAAGGGATCCCCCAAGCTGCCCAGCTGCGGTTTCTCTGCCCAGGCCTCCCAGGCCCTGATGTCCTGCGGCGAGCCTTTCGCCTATGTCGACATCCTGCAGAACCCGGACATCCGCGCCGAGCTGCCGAAATTCGCCAACTGGCCCACCTTCCCGCAACTGTGGGTCGAGGGCGAGCTGGTCGGTGGTTGCGACATCATGATCGAGATGTTCCAGGCCGGCGAGCTGCAGACCCTGATCAAGGAAACTGCCGCCAAGCACAAGCAGGATGACGCTGCTGCCGAGTAAGGCCGCATCCATACCATGCAATGCAAAAAGGGGAGCCACTGGCTCCCCTTTTCTTTGTGCCCACGACAGACATCAGGCGATGCGTTCGAGGCGCGCCATGTAGAAGCCGTCGAAGCCGGTCTCTGCCGGGCTGACGTTGTGATCGCCGATCAGGCGGAAGTGCTCGTTGGCGGCGAGGAACTTGTCCACCTGCTGGCGGTTCTCCTCGGGCAGGATGGAGCAGGTGGCGTAGACCAGCAGGCCGCCCACCTTCACCATCTGGCTGTAGCGCTGCAGGATCTCCTCTTGCAGGGCGACCAGCACCGGCAGGCGCTCGGCGGTGTCGCGCCACTTGGCATCCGGGTTGCGCTTGAGCACGCCAAGGCCGGAGCAGGGGACGTCCAGCAGCACGCGATCGGCGCTTTCTTTAAGGCGCTTGACGGTCTTGCTGCTGGTGATGACCCGGGTCTCCACGTTGTGGGCACCGGCGCGGCGGGCGCGCTGCTTGAGGTTCTCCAGTTTCCACTCTTCCACGTCCATGGCCAGCAGACGGCCCTTGCCCTGCATCATGGCGGCCAGGTGCAGGGTCTTGCCGCCGGCACCGGCACAGGCGTCGATGACCCGCATGCCGGGCTTGACGTCGAGGGCCGCGGCCACCAGCTGGGAGCCGGCATCCTGCTGCTCGAAGCAGCCATCGGCAAAGGCCTGGGTACGGAACAGGGCGGCGTCCGAGGTCACTTGCAAGGCAGTCTCCACTCCGTCGACGGGCACTGTGGTGACATGCTCTTTGGCCAGCATGGCTTGCAGCTCGTCCCGGGTGCACTTGAGGGTGTTGACCCGCAGGTAACGCTTGGGCATCCAGGCCAGGGCGGCACGCTCGGCCGGCCAGGCGTCGCCCAGTTGCTCGCTGCCGAGCTTTTCCAGCCAGGCAGGGCAGCCGTCCATCAGCACCGGGTTCTTCTTGGCCTCGGTCAGGCGGCGGCGGAACGCCTCCTCGTTGAAGCGATCCAGGGTCGGGTGGTTGGGCTGATCTATCTTGTGGAAGGCGTGCCAGCTGTGCAGCAGCGGCCAGACATTCTTCTCCGCCTGACGGACCTGGATGCCGGTGAGGAAGCAGTAGAGGCTGAGGCGGCGCAGCAGATCGCCGGTGACCAGGGCAATCCTTGCCTGTTCTTGCGGTTTGAGTTCGATGCCGGAGAAGTGACGTGCATAGGCGCGGTCGAGGGTAAGACCCTGACCCAGCACATCGTCAACGATGGCAACGACCAGATCCCCGAAACGGGGCAACAGTGGGGACTTGAGCATGAGATTAACCTTGGCCAAAGAAAGAGTGAACCGGCCCCGTCGAAGAGGGGTTCTGGAACGGACAAATCCGCGCCATGATAGGGGCTAGTCTGCATTGGTGCAACCTTCCCCATTCGGGGAATGTACAGAGGATGTTGCTGGACTAATCGGACCAGCGGGCAAATGATGCCGTGGCAGTTCAGGTGAATCCGTTTAAAAAGGAATTAAAAAGATGCAGTTGATGAAATATTCTCCGCTGGCGGTGCTGGTGGCGGGTCTGATGACGTCCGGCAACCTAATGGCCGGCGAGTGGCATACGGTCACGGCGCGGGCCACCGCCGCCGATGGGTACGAGGTGAGGGCCAGCCAGTATCGCATCGTCACCGTCTCCACCGATTACCTGGCTGCCCTGAAGGGGGGCGAGCGCCGCCTGACTCTGCCTCTGCCGGATGGCAAGGAGGTGACCTTCAGTCTGCAACCCTATGATCTGCTGCCGGCGGATCTGGCCGCCAAATATCCCGATATCCTGGCCTTCAAGGGGTACAACGAAGCGGCGCCGGGCGAGACTGGGCGCTTCGATCTCGGTCCCCAGGGATTCCACGCCATGTTCAGCCATGAAGGGAAGATGGTGTTCGTCGATCCCCTTCGCAATGGGGAAGGCTATGCCGTCTATTACCAGCAGGATGCCCACAGCCGGCTGGAAGAAGAGGCGGACAAGGTGATCGGGGGCGAGGCCAAAAAGCTGGCCCGCCAGGTGCTGGTGGATGGCAACGAGCGCAAGCGTTATGTCATCGCCATCTCGGCGGCGGGGGAGTACACCCAGTATCACGGCGGTACCGTGGAGGCGGGTCTTGGCGCCATCACCACCCTGCTCAACCGGGTCAACGAGGTCTACCAGCGTGACGTGGCGGCCGAATTCCAGCTGGCCAGCGGCAACGACACCATCATCTTCACCGACGTGGCGAACGATCCCTTCAACAATGATGACGGCGATGTGGATGCCAACATGCAGGTGCAGGCCGATGCCCTGACCAAGGGTCTGGGGGCCTTCGACATCGGCCATGTGGTCAATACCGGTGGCGGTGGCCTGGCGGGACTGGGCGTACTCTGTACCGACGAAAAATCGGCGGGGATGACGGGCTCCTCCGAGCCGGTGGGGGATGCCTTCTTCATCGACTACGTAGCCCACGAGATTGGTCACCAGTTCGGGGCAGACCACACCTTCAACGGCACCACAGGCAGTTGTGGCGGCGGCAACCGGGAACCAAGCCAGGCCTGGGAGCCGGGCAGCGGCAGCTCCATCATGGCCTATGCGGGGATCTGCGGAGACGAAGATCTGCAGCCCCACAGCGAGCCCTATTTCCACAGCAAGTCCATCGAGCAGATGCGGGCCCACATGGCCACTGTGCCAAATTGCGGCACCCCGTTGGCGCTGGTCAACAATGCGCCCCAGGTGGCGGCAGGCAATGACTACGTCATCCCTGCGAACACCCCCTTCGTGCTCAAGGGGGCGGGGGCCGATCTTGACAGCGATCCGCTGAATTACACCTGGGAGCAGATCGATCTGGGGACGGAGTCGAGCAGCCCGGCCACCATGGTGGACGACGGCAGCCGTCCGCTGTTCCGTTTCGTGGCGCCGACCAGCGTGCCGGAGCGCACCCTGCCGAGTCTCACCTCCCTGCTCACCAACACCCTGGCGATAGGGGAGGCCTGGCCTGCCACCAACCGGGACCTGAACTTCCGCCTCACGGCGCGGGACGGCAAGGGCGGTGTCGCCAGCGATGACATGAAGATCCAGGTGGTCAACACCGGCAAGGCCTTTGCCCTGACCAGCCCGGTGGTGACCCCCCTGGGGGCGGGCAAGACGCAGACCATCAGTTGGGAAGTGGCCGGCACCAATGCCGCCCCCATCAACTGCAGCAAGGTGGATCTCTTCATGACCCGGGACGAGGGGGCAAACTGGACTCCCCTTGCCAGCGGCAAACCCAACTCGGGCTCGGCGAGCGTCACCATCCCGGCGGGCCAGGACGGCACTGCCCGCTTGAAGGTGGCGTGCAGCGACAACATCTTCTTCGCCATCAGTCCCCTCAAGCTCTCGGTCACCCAGCGCGGTGAAGAGGGGGGAAGCGGTGGCGGCGGGGCCCTCGGCTTCTGGACCCTGGCCCTGGCGTTGCTGGGCTGGCAGCGGAGGCGGGCATGAGACTGGCCGGGGTGCTGCTGCTCACCCTGCTCGGCGGTTGTCAGGCCGATGCTGACACCCTGGATCAGGCGGTCAGCGCCAGCCTTGCCAAGCAGGATTACCGGCTGATCGTGCGGGCCGGGCGCGGCGAGGTGGCGCCCGGGATCGCGGCGGATCAGCAGGCGGCGGCCAAGGCCCGCTGCGGCGTGCGCTATCTCGACGGATTCGGGGATGTCATCAAGCCGGATCAGAAGGAGGCCCACGCCAGGCTGAGCGCCTATGCGGCGGACTACAACCGGCGCATGCTGGCCCATTGCCCGCCGGTTGACGGCAAGCAGTAGGCTGACGGTCATCGGCATAAAGAGGGAGGCATGGGCCTCCCTCTCTTTTTGCTCCTCCATTTGGCCGCCCCGAGGCTTGTACCCATGGCGCGCTCGTCGCACAATGCCTGCACCCATCGCCGCACGGGCGGCAGAGAAAGAGAGAAGGAAAATCAAGATGATGGATGTGGCTGATCTGCGTCGCGAATACACCAGGGGTGGACTGCACCGGGCCGATCTGCCGGCCGAGCCCCTCACCCTGTTCGAGAAGTGGCTGGCCCAGGCGTGCGAGGCCAAACTGACCGATCCCTCCGCCATGGTGGTGGGCACCGTGGATGCCGATGGCCAGCCCTGGCAGCGCACCGTGCTGCTCAAGCACTACGATGCCGACGGCATGGTGTTCTACACCAACATGGGCAGCCGCAAGGCGCATCAGCTGGAGGGCAACCCCCGTATCAGCCTGCTTTTCCCCTGGCACACCCTGGACAGACAGGTGCACGTGACCGGCCGGGTGGAGAAGATGAGCACCTTCGAGGTGATGAAGTATTTCCACAGCCGTCCCAAGGACAGCCAGATCGCCGCCTGGGTCTCCAAACAGTCGACCCGCATCTCGGCCCGTGGCGTGCTGGAGGCCAAGTTCCTCGAACTCAAGCAGAAGTTTGCCAATGGCGAGGTGCCGCTGCCGAGCTTCTGGGGTGGTTTCCGGGTGCGCATCGACACCGTCGAGTTCTGGCAGGGCGGGGAGCATCGTCTGCACGATCGCTTCTATTACACCCGCGAGGGGGACGGCTGGCACATCGAGCGCCTGGCGCCCTGATGAACATCGCCCGGCTCAAGAACTTCACCGAGATAGTGAAGAACAACTTCAACATCTCGGCGACGGCGGAGAAGCTCTATACCTCCCAGCCGACCCTCAGCAAGCAGATGAAGATGCTGGAAGAGGAGCTGGGGCTGGCGCTGTTTACCCGCAAGGGCAAGAACCTGGCGGGCCTGACCCCCATGGGGGAGCAGGTGATGGAGCTGGCCAGGGGAGTGGTGGCCCAGGTGGAGCAGATTGGTCAGCTTTCCCTCGGGGATCAGCTGGCCACCAGCGGGGTGCTGCGCATCGCCACCACCCACACCATGACCCGCTACAAGCTGCCGGCGGTCATTACCGAATTCTCCCGCCGCTACCCCGAGGTGAGCATCCAGCTGCATCAGGGAGCCCCTGCCCAACTGGCGCAGATGGCGCAAAACGGGGATGTGGAGATGGCCATCGCCACCGAGTCCATGCACCTGTTCGACGAGCTGGCGACCGTGCCCTGCTATCGCTGGGGGCGCAGCGTGGTGGTGCCCCACGGCCATCCGCTGCTGGACTGCCAGCCGCTGGCCATGGCGGATCTGGCCCGGTATCCCCTCATCACCTATGTGTTCGGTTTCACCGGCCGCTCCAAGATGGACAAGGCGTTCGGACGCCATGGCCTCAGCCCCCGCATCGTGCTGACGGCCACCGACAGCGACATCATCAAGCACTATGTGCGCCTGGGGATGGGAGTCGGGGTGATCGCCACCTCGGCGTTCGACGAAGGGGACAGGGAGAGCCTGGTCTGCCTCAACATCGATCATCTGATCGCCTCGAGCGTGGCCCATGTGTGCCTGCGCAGGCACGCCCACCTGCGGGACTACATGTACGACTTCATCCACCTCTATGCCCCCCATGTGAGCCGGGAGACGGTGCAGCTGGCGCTGCTCAACCAGGGAACGCCCGCCCCGTCTGCGACTCTGCCCTGGCTCTGACGCCGAGACATAAAAAAGAGAGGCCGTCGGCCTCTCTTTGCATTGCTATCCCCTTGTACTGATCCCTCAGGCGGCTCGGGTCGCCAGATTGACGAAGATCTGGGCTCCCACCAGCAGGCAGTCGTCGTCCAGGTAATAGGGGTTCGCGTGCAGGTAGTTGCAGATCCCCTTGGCCTGATTGCCGCTGCCGAGGAAGAACATGGCCCCCATGCGGCTTGGCGTGGCGTTGATCATGTAGCTGAAGTCCTCGCTGCCGGTCATGGGCTGGCCCTTTGCGTTGATCCCGTCGCTGGACAACACATTCGAGGCGGCTTGTTGCAGGCGCTCGCAGGCCTGGGGGTGGTTCTCCACTGCCGGGTAGCCGGCATGGACCATGGTGGTCTTGAAGCCGCGCAGCTCGCTCTGGGCGATGATGTCCCTGAAGCTGTTTTTCAGGATCTGGTCGGTTTCGGCGTCCATGGCGCGGATGGTGCCACGGGCCTGCACATGATCGGCGATGGCGTTGGGAATGGTGCCGCCGTTGATCATGCCGCAACCAAAGACCGCCGGGCTGAACGGGCTGGTGCGCTTGGCGACGATGTAGTCCATGTCCTCGATGATCCGTACCGCCTCCCGGATGGCATCCAGCCCCTTGTGGGGGGTGGAGCCGTGGGCGGAGATGCCGTGCACATCGAGCGTCCAGGCAGACCCCCAGGAGGACATGACCCCCTGGTTGAACTTGATGGTGCCCGTCTCCATGGCGCCGTCGTTGTGCAGGGCATAGACCTCGTCCACCCCCTTCATGCAGCCAAGCTCCACCATCTTTTCGGCACCGGGGACGCGCATGTCCTCTTCCGCCATCTGGAAGATGAAGCGGACGTTGTACCGCAGGCGATCGCGGTTGGCGGCCAGAAACCTGGCGGCGGTCAGAGCGATCGCCATGTGGGAGTCGTGGCCGCAGTTGTGGGCCATCCCCTCATGGGTGGATTTGAACGCCACCTCGCTCATGTCGTGCATCTCCAGGCCATCCATGTCGGCACGAAAGGCAATGGTGGGCAGGGCGGGGTCGACCGCCAGATCCCCGTGAAAACCGGTGAAACCGGGATACAGGGTGATCCTGTAGCCGAACTCTTCCATCAACCCACGGCAGTAGGCAGAGGTCTTGAACTCGGCCCCGGAGTATTCCGGGATGCGGTGCAGGTGGTGGCGCACTTCGTAGCTGAAGTCGCGCAGGGCCAACAGGTCAGGTTCGATATGGTAGTGGTTCATCAGATGATCCCTTGAATGGAGAAACCGAGCTGGGCAACCAGGGAGGCGCCAAAGAAGCAGCAGGTGGAGACGATCATGAAGATGAGGATCACCTTCCACGACATCTTCTTGAGCTCCTCCAGTTGACCGCCCACCGAGAGGCCGGCGAAGGCCAGGAGCGGCACGCAGCAGGAGAGGAAGGAGATCTTGGCCACGGCATCGATGAAGAGGCCGCGCACCGGGGTCTCGGGCAGGCAGATGAGAATGCCGATGATGGTGGCATAGGCAAAGGCTGGCAGGGAGGAGGGCAGATAGCGCTTGGTCACCAGGGAGGCGAACACCACCAGGGACATGGCGACGAAGCTGTCCCCCATCTGCCACAGCGGCAGGCCCGAGGTCAGGGTCTGGGTGAACATGGCCAGCAGGATCGCCAGGAAGACGAAGCGCATATCCATCACGATGCTTTTCATGCTTTCTCTCCTTTGGCGGTCAGGGCATAGATTTTTTCAGCGAGCGGCAGACCCAGATAGGTGAGGGAGAGCGCTCCCAGGGCCGACGAGAGCAGGTTCGAGGCGGCGGCGATGCTGAGCACCTGCTGGGCCATCGCCTCATCAAGGCCGTTGATGAGGGCACCGGAGGCGGCGCTCAGCATGGAGCCGGATCCCACGCCGGAACCGGCGGCCAGGGCCAGGGGGTGCAGCCCCGTGAGGGGGGCAATGCTGCCGAGCACGCTGAACCAGAGGGTGCCGATGACGGAGCCGCACAGGTAGATGGCGAGCACGCCGATGTACTCCTGGGAGCCGGTGCCGAACTTGCCCTGGATCACCGCGACCGAGGGTTCACGGCTGATGGAGGAGCAGGCCCCGATGGCGCGGCGGCCAAAGCCGAACTTCACCGCCAGCGGAATGGCGATGAGGATGGGCAGGAGGTTGCCTATCTCTTGCAGGAAGAGCGGTACACCGACGCTCAGGATCATCTTGAGGTTGGGGATGATCATCCCCGCATACTGGGTCCCGAGGATCAGCAGGCTGAAACCCACCATCTTGCCGCAGAAGCCCTCTTCTCGCTCGGTGAAGAGTCTCTTCCAGCCGGGGATGCGATCCTTGACGGGCTTGGCGGAGACGATCATGCCGATGATGACGGCAAAGAGCATGGGCAGGATGGGGATGATGGCGATGCCGAGTCTGATCTCCTGCTTCCCGATGAGGGATTGGGCCACGAAGATCAGCAGGGCGGTCGCCAGGGTACTGACTACTACCGTTTTGAGTGGGCTGGTTGGCTGCATAGTGTGTTCTCTTGTTATCCGTTGTCCTTCATGGGCGTCTTTGGTCGCGCCATGATGGGGGCATGATAGGAAGCGAGGAGGGGAAGGAATGTGACCGCCATCAAGTCAGCCATATGGCATTTTTTCATGGGGTATGCCGTTTAACCATGGTAAACATATGGTTTAACAACTCACTGGTAGCTGCTTATGCTGCCTCAGACAGGAGTGTGGTGCCGCCCGGGCACCCGGTGCCTGATACGGGGGGGGGATGTGGGGGAAGGAATGGATCTGTTGATCGAGGGTGCGCTCTGGCGCCCCTCCTGGCAAGCGGCGTTGCAAGCCTGGCAGCACCAGGGAAACCGCTGGTGGCTGCTGCTTGGCAAAGGGGAGGTGAGGGAGATGGCACCCTGGTCGGTCAGCCCGCCAGATGGCATTCTCCTTGCCCGCGACCTGCTTGCCGCCTGGCTGGGGGAGGCCGCCTCCCCGCTGATGGTGACACAGCCGGACCGGCAGATCCTGATCGCTGCCTCCGGCTCCCTGCTGACCCTGGCCAGAGAGAGCGGCCTGCTCACCCTGGGGCCCGCGGGGGCGGATCATCGCCTCGGTGCCGATGACGACCTCGGGGTTGCCCTGCAACGCCTGCTTGCCCGCCGCCTGATGATCCCGGTGCTGCGCGAGCCTGGCGGGCAGGACGCGCTGGTGCTGCGCCCCCTGCTGCCCGGCGATGAGAGCGCCATCCTGCGTTATTGTTCGGATGCGGCGCTCGCCCGCTATACCCTCAACATCCCCCACCCCTATTCGCCGGAGGCGGCGCGGGACTGGCTTGCCCTGAGTGGGCGCAAGGCTGCTCTCGGGCTGGGATGCACCTGGGCCCTGACTCTGCCCCAGGGGCGTGGAGACGAGCCCGCTCCCCTGGTCGGCACCCTCTCCCTGCACTGGCACGGGGAGCTGGCATGGTGGGTCGGTGTGCCCTGGCAGAACAGGGGGCTGGCCACCCGGGCCGCGAGCCTGGTCAGGGCGTTTGCCTTCGAGCAGTGGCACCTGCCTGCCCTCACCGCCCGCCACATGCCGGGCAACCTCGCCTCAGGCCGGGTGATGGAAAAGACTGGCATGCACCATGACGGGCGTCGGCCAGATCCGGCCGATGGCGCCCTCGAGCTCGATCACTGGCGGCTGGATCGCCCGGCGCGCCTGACGGATGCACGCAAAGAGGCGCTGGCCCCCTGGCTGGATGACGAGGAGGTGGTCGTGGCCATACTGCACGGTGAGGGGGTGGCACTTTTCATGGCGGGGGAGGCGACAGGGGGCGAGCAGACACTCAGCGGGCTGACGGTGCGGCGCTATCCCCAGGCCATGCTGGCGCCAGAGGCGCCCGGGGTGCAGGCCCATGGTGGTGGCGCCCTGCTCAAGGAGTGCGGGGATCTGGGCCTCGCCTATCTGCGGCGATTGCGACAGCCTGACGACGGACGCTGATGGCTTGCCCAGGGGCGGTCATCGCGAAGCCTGGTGCGGGGTCTGTCAGGCGTTTTCCTGAGTCCGTCCTCCCATTTTCAGACAAAGGCAGTGAAGTGGTGCCCCACTTCTGTGGAATAATGGCCGCCCTGCTGTACGAGGAGTAACGCTGTATGTTGAGAACCGAGCGTCCCGGCGACATGCTGCCAGTCTATGAGCTGGTGAGTGCCGCCTTTGGTCGTCCCGACGAGGCCGAACTGGTCAACCGCCTGCGAGAATGTGGGGCCGCCGTGGTCACCATGGTCGAGGAGGAAGAGTACGAGTTCATGGGGCACCTGATGCTGAGCCCGATCACCATTGAGGGACAGGAAGGGCCCTGGTTGGGACTGGCACCCGTGGCCGTGCATCCCGACTGGCAGGGACAGGGCATTGGCTCGGATCTGGTGCGGGAAGGGCTGGACACGGCACTGGAGATGGACTGGAAGGCGGTGGTGGTACTCGGGGATCCCGCCTACTACGCCCGTTTCGGCTTTCGGCCTGCCAGCGACTTCGGCCTGCACTGCATCTACGAGGTGCCGACGGAGTGTTTCATGGCGATGGAGTTGCAACCCGGCGGGCTCGACGGGGTAAGGGGCGAGGTGCTCTATCACCCCCTGTTCGATGAAGAGCCGGTGGAGTGACCGCCTGCCCATCCATGAAAAAGGACCCTGAGCGGGTCCTTTTTCGTGCCATGCCCATCGCTTGAATGGACGTCACTGGGCCAGGGATTTCAGCTGCTGCTTGCCCGGCGGGTTGTTCCAGTCGATGGGGCCGTGGGTGAAACGGTACTGAAGCCTTGGCAGACTCAGTTCCAGCCACTCCTCCCGGAAGTAGGCATAACCCTGGTCCCAGTCTGGATCCTGCGCCCAGCCGGTCTGCAGGAAGTGGAGCCGGGTGCCTTGGCCCTCCGGCACGAAGCGCAGGCTGACCTGGGTCTTCTGCTGACGAATGTGGGGAAACTGGGGAGGGAAATTCCAGCTGAAGCTGAGCAGATCATGGGGCATGACCGCCATCACCCGGCACCCTTCGCTGCCACGCTCGCCGAGGGGAGCATCGGGTCTGAAATAGATCTCGAACGGCCCGTTGGGTTCCGGGACCATGAGGCACTCCGGCGCCAGAAAACTGCGCAGCCCGCTCTCCGTGGTCCAGGCCCGCCAGACATCGTCAATGTGGGCGGGTACCAGAATACTGCCTTCAATTTGCTTGTTATCCATAAATCAGTGAACCTCAAACCAGTCATGGACGGGACCTCGGCAGTATAGCCTCTGAGGCGATAAAATAGGCAGCCCTGTGTCACACGGTTACGTATTCAAGAGGGTCCACATTGCCGATTTGACAGCACGGCGGGATCCATCGAGAGTGGGAAGCGACAAGCACGCAACGCAAGGATGGTGTCATGATCAGAATGATGACGGAAGCTGATGAGCCCATGCTGGCGCAGCTCTTCCTCAAGGGAAGGCGCCAGGCCTTCCATTGGGTTGATCCCGCCCTGTTCCGGCTCGAGGATTTTGCCGAGCAGACCCGGGGCGAGGAGATCTGGGTGGCGGAGAAAGGGGGCAGCCCGTGCGGATTCGTCTCCATCTGGGGGGCCGAGAGCTTCGTGCATCATCTCTACGTGGTGGCGGACTGGCACGGGCAGGGCATGGGGCGGGCCTTGCTTGCCGCCGGCTTGGCCGGGTACCCCTCCCCGGCCTCCCTCAAGGTGGCCATGCGCAACACCACGGCGATGGCTTTCTATCATCGCCTGGGCTGGGAGAACACCGAAGAGACGGGTCATTGCGACATCACGGGCCCCTGGCGCAGGCTGGTGTTGACGCCCGATGCCGCAGGGGAATAAGCCGCTGGCAGACTGCGGCAACCGCACCGCACATTGATCTCCAGCCCTGGCAGGGCATAAAAAAGCCACTTCGCGGGAAGTGGCTCTTCAACACATCCGGGGGAGGGCAGACCTTCCCTCGCTCAACCGATGATCACAGGGCCGCCACGGCCTCTCTTACCAGGGCGGCCAGCTCTCCCCACCTGCTGCCCTCGTCGATGAGCTTGGCCGGCATCATCCAGGTGCCGCCGCAGGCGATCACGGCATTCAGCCCCAGATACTCCTTCAGATTGGCCGGCGTCACGCCGCCGGTGGGCATGAAGCGCACCGGATAGACGGCGCCCAGGGCCTTGAGCATGGCGGTGCCGCCAGACTGCTCGGCCGGGAAGAACTTGAGGTGGCGCAGCCCCATCTCCATGGCCTGCTCCACCAGGCTGGGGTTGTTGACCCCGGGGATGATGGTGACGTCCTTGTCCAGGCAGTACTGCACCGTGGTCGGGTTGAAGCCGGGGCTGACGATGAAGTCGGCGTCCGCCGCAACGGCCGCATCCACCTGCTCGCGGTTGAGCACGGTGCCGGCCCCGATCAGCAGATCCGGGTAGGCCGCGCGCATCTGGCGGATGGCCTCTGCGGCGGCGTCGGTGACATCGGCCCCTTGCAGGCGTGCGGCGAGATAACCGGCGCTGAAGGAGTCGCCCGCCGCCGTGGTGTCGATCACCTGTTCGGCGGACAACCGCAGGGCGGCGATTTCGATTCGCTGCGCTGCCGTGACCACCAGGCAAGGCTCAGAGCCGCGCCTGACGACGATCTCGCCCACCCCGAAGCCCTGGCTCCCTGGCTGCATTGCGAGCGCAACCCCTACTGGCGCAAGCTCCACGAGCATATCGACGACAAGGCCATCTCCAGCTGGTGCGACGATCACGACCAGATCCTCAAGGCCCTGATGCGCAAGGATCCGCAGGCGGCCAAGCTGGCCATGTGGCAGCACCTGGAGAACACCAAGCAGATGCTCTTCCAGGCCACCATCTTCGATGACGAAATGGAGGATGACCGCTACCTCTTCTCCGAAAATCCCGTCGTTCATCTGACCCAGCCTTCCACTGCCAACGGCTAGTGGAAGATTCTCGGGGGCGAACCCTCGAGGTTGTTTCAACCCCATGGAGGCGCTGGGCTGATGGCGTGGCCCACAGCGCCCGGGCAAATTGCTGCTTCACTCGCCGGTTTTTGCTGGCGACGCCACCTGGAGCTGGCCCATGTCAAATGCAGCCACCCCCCGCAGAGCCTTTGGCCTCAGGTCTGGTCATGCACTGTGCTCTTGGGGCGGTTACATCCTCTGAAAGCCAGAAAAAGGATACAAAAAGGGCCACTTCTTGCGAAGTGGCCCTTTCCAAACGTTTGGTGGGCTGGGGGATGTTCGCGAATTCAACTTCGAAGTGCGACACTCGCCTATGCCGCCTGACAGTACTCTTCGAATACCTTGACAGGCTGCC
>NZ_JAPCJD010000016.1:0-73184 GCF_027707845.1 Aeromonas sp. QDB14
GGCGGGACACGGAATGGATCTTAAGCTGTTGAGAAGATGTGAGATTATATCTTCATCACTTTAAGAACACAGCCTAGGGCTCACAAAACCGCTCGCCAGCAGGAACAACTGGCCAGGCTGTGGCACAATATGAGGCATTGTTAGCAATGGAGGCTGCCTCAGCCATGTCGATGGATCGCCTGTTTGGCAAGATCAAGCAACTGCCCACAATTCCGAAACTGCTGCACGAGCTGATGCAGAGTTTCAACGACGAGAATGCCCGCATCGACGAGATCGCGGCCAAGATCGCCATGGACCAGGTGATTAGCGTCAAGGTACTGCGGATGGCCAACTCCGCTGCCCTGCGCCGTGGCAATGAAATCACCTCCATCGAACAGGCGGTGATCCGCCTCGGTTTCAACCGCCTGCGCTCCGTGGTAGTCGCCTCCGGCATCATCAGCAGCTTCAAGGCCCCTCCCGGCTTTGACAAGCTCCACTTCTGGACCCAGACCTTCCAGGTCGCCACCATTGCCCGCACCCTGGCACAGCAGACCACCTCGGTGGATCCCGAGACCGCCTTCACCTGCGCCCTCATTCACAACATCGGCGAGCTGCTGATCCAGAGCACCCTGCCGGAAGAGGCGGGGCTCATCAATCTGGCCATCGAGAAAGGCAGCAGACGGGTCGATGCCCAGCGGGAGATGCTGGGTTACGACTATGCCCAGCTCGGCGCAGAGCTGGCGCGGCGCTGGAACCTGTCGCCCGCCTTCGTGGATGCCATCGCCCAGCAGCTCGACCCCCTCTCCCACGATCCGGTCAGCAAGGAGGCCGTGCTCATCCGGCTCGCCGTCTTCGTCTCCTTCGCCTGGCAGGCCGGCGTACCGGCCCAGGCCATCATCGCCCGTTTCCCCAGAACCCTGGCTGACCAGCTGGGGCTGGATCCCGCCAGCCTGGCGGATCAGCTGGAGCAGCTGCACGAACAGGGCAACGCCCTGGCCGATTTGCTGACCCAGTAGATGTACAACGGCCGATCAGCAGGAGCCGGATCCCCGTCTCATTCTGGCGGAACAGCTCGAACACCTGCACGAGCAGGGCAACGCCCTTGCCGATTTGCTGACCCAATAGCGTCACGGCAGACCGCCCAGCCAAGCCGGAAGCACCGTCTCATTCTGGCCGGTCGTCACATACACACGCCCATGGACGGGATAAGATGGCCTGCGCCCATCCCCCACTCCTGAGCCTCTCTGACACAGTAGATACCATGACCCATCCCTTCCTGTTTCACCCCCAGGCGGCACCCTGGTTCAAAGAGAGTGCCGACACCCTGCAGCTCACCCTGTTCAGCGAGCTGGACGCCCCCATCCGCGAGGTGTGGCTGCGCCACGAGCCGGACAACGAGGAGTATCTGGTCGCCATGACGCCGGTCGCCACCCGGGACAGGCTTCAGGTCTGGCAGGTCGAACTGCCGCTGGCCAGGGGGCAGGAGATCCACCTCTACTGCTTCAAGTGCCTCACCGACGAGGAGCAGTGGTGGCTGCACGGGGCGGGCGTTAGCGCCGCCATGCCGCCGCGGGAGCAGCATTTCCGCTTCAACAGCCATCACCAGCCCCCGGCCTGGGTGCAGGATCAGGTGTTCTACCAGATCTTCCCCGACCGCTTCTGCAACGGCGACCCGTCGCTGAGCGTCAAGCATCACGAGTACGAGTACAGGGGCAAGGCGGTCATCAGCAAGGCCTGGGGCGAGCCGGTCAGCCGCCACGAAGAGGGGCACGGCGCCTGTGAATTCTACGGCGGGGATCTGGCGGGCATCGACGCCAAGCTGCACTACCTGCAATCCCTGGGGGTGACGGCGCTCTACCTCAACCCCATCTTCGATTCGCCGAGCAACCACAAGTACGACACTCAGGACTACTTCAAGGTGGATGCGCACCTCGGTACCAATGCCCAGTTTGCCGAGCTGACCCGCAACCTGCACCAGCGCGGCATGAGGATCATCCTGGATGCGGTGGTCAACCACACCTCCACCGAGCACCCCTGGTTCTGCCCGCCGCTGGGCGCCCAGAGCAACCCGGATTCCCCCTGGCGCAGCTTCTACACCTTCGATCAGGAAGGGGATTATGTTAGCTGGAAAGGGATCCGCAGCCTGCCCAAGCTGGATTTCTCAAGTGAACAGGTGCAGGACGCCGTTTATCGGGCAGACAACGCCATTCTGCGCTACTGGATGCGCACCCCCTACCAGATCGATGGCTGGCGCTTTGACGTCATCCACATGCTGGGGGAGCGGGGCACTGCCGAGGGCAATCGCGGCCATGTACGCGCCATTCGCGGCGCGGTGAAGCAGGAGAATCCGGACGCCTACGTGCTGGGCGAGCACTTCTTCGAGGCGAGCCAGTGGCTGCAAGGGGATCAAGAGGACGGCGCCATGAACTACTACGGCTTCGCCCACCCCATCCGCGCCTTCCTGGCGGGGCAGGACATCGCCTATCACCCCATCAAGATCAGCGCCACCGAGCTGGATCACTGGCTCAAGCTGGCGCGGGCCCATATTCCGTTCAAGAACCAGCTGGCCCAGTTCAACCTGCTGGACAGCCACGACACCGCCCGCTTCCTGCACCTGCTGGGAGAAGACAAGCAGCGGATGCGACTCGCCGCCACCCTGCTCATCACCTACATCGGCGTGCCCTCCATCTACTACGGCGACGAGGTGGGGCTCTCCGGCGGCAACGACCCGGACTGCCGCCGCTGCTTCCCCTGGGATACCACCGACTGGGATCACGTGCTGCACGACCACTATCGCCGCCTGATCCAGCTGCGCCGCCAGCGCCCGGCCCTGCGTCGGGGAGACATCCAGACCCTCTACGCCGGCCCTCACAGCTATGTGTTCGCCCGTACCCTGCAAAGCGATCAGGTGGTGGTCGCCTGCAACCGCCACCCCACGGAGCCGCGCACCATCAGCCTGCCCCTGTGGCAGACCGCCAGCCCCGCCAGCCGCTTCACCGACGCCTTCAACGGCGACAAGTTCGAGGTGGTGCTGGGGGAGGTGCAGCTCACCATCCCGGCCAACTCGGCCAGGGTACTGCTGTCGAGCTGACCTGAGAGAGGATCAAGTAGATGGCGGGCTCTGTCCCGCCATTACTCCCGGTCATTATCAATTTCCGACCAGTAAAATTATTTACTACACGTCATTCTGACGTTCCTCCTCCTTATGCCTTTAATCAGGCATCACTAAATACCTCGACATGTTCATAGGTGACACCATGAACTTTCATTGTTTCAAATATTTCCTTATAGAAACTTGAAGCAATTACCAGATTGCTGACATGCTGATTACGGATCTTCTCAAAATAACTCACTTTGAGATTCACACCAGGCAATATGCGATCGGCTTTATTCTTGTCACCATCAACGACAATGATATTCGTACTGTCCAAAATTTCTTTCTCAATCCCATTCAGAAGAATCACTGATGCAGAACCAGCCCCCCACCAGACAACGCTGTCTGCCTTTCTAAGAAAATCATTTACTCTGTCGCGAGATGCATCGCACCGCTGCTTGAATATTGAGAGATTATTGATATAAAAGGCTTTATCAAAGGCCACTTCAATTTCGTTGTAACGGGTATTTTCAGTCTTGACAAAAACGACCCTTAAACTGCCATTCTCAACACGGTGATATATTATTTTAAGTTTGTTGTCACGGGCCAAAACTTGCATGAAGTAGATATTATAGTAGAAGAGGTGCTGTACATGAAAACCACCAAAATCAGGAACTTCAATGACGATTCTTCCGGCATCATTCAACGTTTCCGTCATCAATTTAAAGATTGAGAAGGGGTCTTCAAAATGCTCAAATACATGCATAAGATAGTAACCATCTACCTTGTCCGGAACATGGCCAGCATTAAAATAACCCTTTATAACGTTAAGCCCCAAGCCCTTCGCAATATCGGCTTGGGGGCCGGGCTCAATTCCTGTTACATTGGAGAATCCGCTCTCGTTCAGTTTTTTCAGCAAATATCCTTCTGAACAGCCAATCTCCAGTATATTTTCATCTTTGCCAAAATGACTTGTTATGGTATCAATCATACCGTCATATTTAGAGGCGCCGATATTATTCAGCGGAGAAATATATAGATAGTTGTCATATATTTCCGTTAGTTCTTCCGATGATAATTTCTTGGATGCAAACCCCACCAGACAATCTTTGCAGGCACTGACCTGCAATTCCGACACCTTTACCGGAAAATCACCTGAGTATGCAGATAAAACGGCTGGCATCTTGCGTTCAAGGAAAACCAATGTGTTATCACTGTGACAATATGGACATCTCATGATCCTCTCCTAACGATGTGATCAGGATTGATGAAACAAAGTTGAACGATCGCAATATCTATGGATTCTCATCCATCACATCATGCAACGAAATACCTATTCTCAAAGACGACTACGCCTGCGCAGAACCCCTGCATCCATAAGCTTTCTAGCCAAGGGCTCGACTCGCCAAAACGGTACTTCGATGATCTCGGCAATCTCAAAAAGGCTCAGATGACCATCGCTGTAAGCCAGCAGGTTCATCATGTCCTTTACCTGTGCACCGGACTCACGTGTTGATAGATTCGGATAGAGGCCACGACGCCCCAATTGGGGCTCACCCAATACGGTAGCCTCACAGTATTCATCCAACTCCAGACACTCGATCGCCCGCCGCAACGCTAGGAAACTATCCGCCAGCCCCCGCGGCGTGACCAGAGTAAGATCGTCCAAAGAGGTGTGGTATTCGGAATAACAACCGTACTTGCTGCGCATCATGGTGGTGACTGGCAAGTCTATGCCAGGAGCACATAGCTGACGTTCGTTGGAACCCCGATCAAGATAGCTATACGCCATATAATCAGGTGCGATATGGCCCAACACATGGCGTCCTATGCGATCAGCTATAGAATTCCCCTGTCTGGATGGTAAGAATGAGTAACACCTTTCATCCCCCATACATGTCAGATTAAAACCAGCCAACGTATGAGACTTGAGGTGCTCCAGATGGCGAGAGAGATAAACGATAGCCCCGATTGTCTCAGGAACAAGCATCAATCGATAGCTGTAGCGTCGCTTAGGCAAGGAGGCCAGCCAGGCCATCAAAAACACTCCGACACCTGGGCCGGACAACTCGTTGTTGGCCATGGAGGGGTGGCAAACATAGCTGGATAACAAGATTTCCTGCTCACTCTCCCCCGGTAGCACCCACTCGGCATAAGTCAGTGAGCCCGGTTGCAAGCTGGTATCGATCACAACCTCATAATTTCCTTCGGGTAACGCTTCCCGCACATTGTGGGGTAAACAAAAGCCCCAACGGCGCTGATAATAAGACGTGACATAGGGGATGGCATCCGGTAACTCAGGCAAGGAGTGCAAGTGAGGTTGTAATTCTGCTAAAGGGAGAGTACAGCGTACCGGTTCTGAGTAACCCACCAAATGCAAGCTACTATCATTGAAATCAACCACCTTGTGCCCATCAGGTCCCAAGATGTAAGCCTCTCTGACATTCCACTCATCCGGCACTGTCCAATCAAAAAATGTGCTTCCGCTGGCAACTTCATGGATCTGCAATTCAGGTAAACAATGTTCGCGAAACAGGGCCAATGTTTTTCTTACACCATCGCCTGTCAAGCTGCGATTGAGCGGAAACAGCAAGGAAAGCAAACGATGCAGCTGTTCGCCAAGCTGATCCTGGTCAGCCCAGTCTGTAGGCAAATAACAACTGTCATGATTCGGCATCATTCAACCCCCTCAATTAGCTCAACAATATGTCCCAAGGGACTGAGAAAAAACTGGACATGAGAGCCCCCAAAAGCGATCGCTGGCTGGCTGGGCCCAAGGGGCAGGTGGCGCTGTGTGCGTAGCCGTTCGGCGCTCGCCTGCAGGTTGCTCACCCGATAGGCAAGGTGGTTGATGACGTTGCGCCGGGTCTTGAGCACCTGGGCGACCGGGCTCTCCTCGCTGGCCGGGGAGACCAGCTCGTAGCAGAGGCCATGGTCGTCATGTACGAACTGCACCCAGACCCGTTGCAGCGGATCTTCCACCGCAACCGAGAAGCGGCTCAACCCCAGCACGTCGCGGCAATAGGCCACACCGCTCGCCAGGTCCGGCACCACCAGTCCGATGTGATCAAACTGCATGGGGTTCTCCTCCCGCCCGGATCAGGGCGTATGGGGCTGCCGCCAGCAACTCGCTGGCAGCCAGGATGAAGTCGCGGCACGACACCGCCCAGACCGGCACCCGCTGGCACAGCGTCTGGCGCCAGGCACCCCGCTCCTGCAGCAGGGCCACCAGCCGGGAGAGGTCGATTTCGCTGGCCAGCGACAGGTCGCGCACATAGTAATCCGCCTGCCACTCCCGCACGCGGCTATCGACGCGCACCTGACCCGCAAACATCTTGTGATAGCGGTAGGAGACGACCAGCCGCTGCTCCACGTAGTGGGTGAAGGTGATGCGGTCGGGGTGGCAACCCAGCCCCAGCAGCCAGCCGTCCTGTTCCGCCAGCCAGCCGAACGGGCTCTCCTGACCGAAGCAGTCGTGACACTCCCGCGCCACCAGCGCAGGACCCTGCGGGCCGCTGATCGCCATACTGAAGACGGGATCACGCGTGCGGACCACCCCTTCTCGCTGGCGGAACAGCTCCGTCATCAAGCCCACCTTGCTCGGGGTCTGCACAGGGTCGAAGCACTCGTCCGCCATCGGGCTGTAGCTGAAGGTCGGCACCAGCAGGTGTCCGCCCAGCCACTGCTCCAGGCATGTCCAGAAGGCCGCGATGCCTGCGGCGTTGCCCATGCCGGCAAACTGGGCCACCACCATGGCATCCGAGTGCACCATCAGGGCGCCGCCTCTGGGGATCCCCAGCTCGGTCAGCGCCTGCTCGAGTGCCTGTTTCACACGGCAACCCCTTTGCGCAGCAGGGCTTGCTGGATGTCGGCCAGACTCTTCAACTCGGCCAGTTCGTGCGGCTCGAACCGCACGGCATAGTGCTGCTCGACCAGCAGCAGCAGGTTGAAGTGACCCAGAGAATCCCACTCGGGAAAGCTGCCGAGGGCAGACTGTGCATTGACACTGGCCTGGGGGAACTGCTGGTGTGCCAGCGCGATAAGGTCATTCATTGGCATAGAACTCCAAAAACGGGAGAGAAAGAGAACAGAGATCAAGCGTGAGGAACAGCTCGTCCGCCAGCGGCAGCAACCCCGCTGGAGTGGTTATCGGCCGGGTTGGCAGGCTCGCCAGAAAATCCCGCGCCGGCTGGTTGCGGGTGGTGGCAACCAGGCTGATGACCAGCTCGGTCACGCCTTGCGCCCGCAGATGGTTTGCCAGTTGCGCCAGCAGCCAGTATTCAAAGCCGCGACCCAGCACCCGGCAGCTGATGGCCAAGGTATCCAGCAGCGCCCTGCCCTCCTCGAGCGGGCGCACCACCAGCAGGGCCGTCATGCCGTGATCGGCGAATCGGTCTCGCAGACTGGCCAGCCAGACGTCGCCTCCCTCGCTGGCCAGCCGGGCCAGCTCCGCCGCCTGATAGCGGCGGCCGGAGAGGTTGAACTGATTGGTCTTCTGGCTGAGCTGTTCGGCTCGCAACTGGTTGCCCGGGGAGAGCATCTGCCAGTCGGCCTGCAGCGCCAATTGCCGCAGAAAGGCGTGCTCGTCGCCCAATTGCCGGCGCACAGCCTCGGCCTCGGCCTGGGCCTGATAGGAGTGCTGCCGCAGGCCGTCATCCCGGCTCTGGTGGCGACTGCACAGGGCCGGCAGCGTCAGCAGGGCATCCGGCCAGCTCCAGAGATCGGCCGGCGGGGTCATCACCATCACCTCGGGGCAGTTGGCTTGCACCTCGGCCCGCTCCAGCTCGCTGTCATCCCAGAAGACCAGGCTGTCCAGCCCGACATTGAGGCGCGTGGCCAGCCGCCGCAACCCCTGGGACTTTGGCTCCCAACCGATCTCGGCGGCGGCGATCTGCGCCCGTGTCAGCACCATGCCGGGATGCTCGTCAAACAGCCGCCACACATCGTCCGCCAGATTCTTGGAGCAGAGCGCCAGCACTATGCCCTGCCCGTGCCAGTGGCTGGCCGCCTGCTGGAAGGCTTGGTAGAGCCGGCCCATCCCGTCCTGCCCCAGCAGGACGCCGCCGACACCGTCTTCGCCGACCACGCCGCCCCACAGGGTATTGTCGCAGTCGAGCACCAGCACCTTGTGGGCGGGTTGCTGCAACCGCTGCAGCAAGGGAAGAATCCACTGCGCCAGGCTGGCCAGACCGGCCATGGAGAAGGGGCAGGACATCAGATAGAGGTTGCGCCGATCGAAGCAGTGCTGGCGGCCATGCTGTTGCAGCCAGAGCGGCAGGTGCAGGTCGTCCAAGCCGGGTTGCTGCAGGCGCAGGCGGGCCATCTGCTGCTCGAACGCACCGGCCAGCACAGCGAGCACTGCAGGGGCCGGGCCATAGACACAGAGCGGGGCATGGCTGCAGGCCCCCACCAGCAGGTGATCCTGCGGGCGGCGCTGCAGATGCTGCAACAGAGGCTGGCAGAGCGCGTCGACGAAGGCGGCAACCGCCAGTTGCTGCTTGTCCAGTGCCAGACGACCCCACTCCTGCAGGGTCCGGGCGGGCACCAGATCTTCCCACAACCAGATGATGATGTGGGTCCCGGCCGCGGCATCGGCACTCTGGTGCATCAGGGTCTGCAACCACTGGCCATGGGGGGTCACCTGCACTTCGCCGTATTCAGCCAGGGGTCGCCAGGCGATGTTGCCCGGCATCAAGAACGAACTGCCACTGAGATGAATCGATGTCATGGCTTCTCCCACTCCGCTGTCGGCACCATCCAAGTTTTAATAACTTTGCTTGATCGTCTTTGATCTTCTAGAAAAATAAAAGCCTTTTCAGTCATTTATATCAGTAGTTGATGCTGACATAGGGGACTTCGGTCACATCCCACGCCTGCTTGAGGTAGACGGTGAGCACGAAGAAGAAGTTGGCCAGCAGGTTGGCGAAGCGATAGAGGATAGGATCGAAGCGCACGCCGCTCTCTTCCAGGCGTACCAGCAGACGCACCACCTTCTTGCTGCCACAGCGGCACAGGTGCAGGGTGGGAATGGGCTGGGGCCCCTGGGGCAGCACGAAGCCGGTCACCCGGCCGCGACTCGCCTCGTTGTAGTGATCGTACCGTCCCTTCAGCCAGTCCAGATCCTCCTCGAAGATGCCGAGCCGTCCCCGCACCGAGCCGTTGAGGTTGTAGATGAGCCGCTGCAGGGTCGCCAGATCCGCCATCACGGGCCGGGTATCCTCATCCGGCATCAGATGAGAGAGCACGGCCCCCACCTGGCAGCAGAGCTCGTCGGTGGCGATCTCGTAGTCGCACTGGAACTGGGTTTCGAAGATGAAGGGGTAGCAGAGCTCGCGCTTGTCTCTTGGCTTCTTGGGGTTCATGGCATCGCCGGGCTGGGGAAAAGGGCAGTGTGCCAGCCCGGGGACGGGCTGGCAAACACCCCGCCCCCGCCAGCATCACGGGGGCGTCGCCAGACTAGCCGGTCGCCATCTGCTGGCCAAGCAGCCGCATGGCCTCCAGCATCCGCTGGTTGAAGCCCATGAAGCCTGCCCCCTGGGTCGCCCCGTCCTGACCCCGCGCCGCCAGCACGGTGGGCGTCAGCGCCTCCTGCTGGGAAGGGGGCAGCAGGGCGTCGGCCTGCTGCTGCAACCGGCTGAGCCTCGGCAGGTAGTCCGCCAGGGGCTTGAGGCTCTCCTGCAGGGAACTGGCCCCCTGGTAGGTCTGACTCAACTTGGCCGATTGCTTGAGCTTGAGGGAGTAGGAGACCAGCTGGCTGTCATCCAGTTGCAGCCCGTTCAGCCCGTCCGCCAGGGTCTTGCCGTCGCCCCCCTTGAAGAACTGCCCGGCCAGCTCGTCCAGCCCCTTGACCAGGGTGCCGATGGCATCCATCTCGGCACTGTCGAGATCCCCCTCCAGGGAGAAGTCGAAGCTCTGGCTCGACTTGAGGCTGAACTGGCTGCCGCCCCCATCGCTCTGGGACTTGAACTGCCAGCTGTCGCTGAAGCGCAACATCACCTTGTCCCCGTCCCGTGTCTCGATCTCGAGGAGGGCCTGCTGGCGGCTGGCCATCCTGGCATCCCCCAGATCCGTCGTCGACACCTTGCCGAAGAACTCCTTCTCGAACTCGTCGAGCCCCTTCTGGATCAGCTTGTAGCTCTGATCCATGCCGGTCTTGATATCTTTGTTGTCCGCCCAGTCACCGAGCTGCTTCCTGGCGTCACCGAAGCCCTTGTCCACCCCCTTGCGGGCCTGCTCCATCATCTTGGTCAGGTCGTCGTCGGACTTGCCGTCGGCACGGGCCGCGCCTATCCGCCCGGTGACGAACTGCAACACGTTGTCCGCCACCGACTGGAAATCGAACAGGGTCTCCGGGGTGATCTCCTGGGGTTCCTGCACCTTGGGTGCCTTGTAGCCCTGGCCGTTGATCTCCAGCGCAAATTGCAGCGCCTGCTGGATCAACACCTGGGCCCATTTCGGGGGCTTGTTCAGGGAGACCTCATCCCCCTTGTCCGCCGTCTTCGACTCCGTCTGTTGAGGCGATTTGGGAGCAATGCCCACTCCCTTGGGTTGGGCTGCGCCCATGCCATCAATTTGCATCATTACTCTCCCGCCTATAGTGGTGGATCGGTTATCGGCCCGACTGGCCACTTCTTGACCACAAAAAACTTGGACAATCCGCAACGGCCTTTTAAAATCCCCACCCTTTGGTTGGCTGCGGCCTTCCCCCGGTCTTTCCCCGGCTCAGCCCGGTGCATGCGAGGTATCCATGACTCAATCCCAGCCCTCTTCCGCCGACGCCCAGGGCAGACGGACTCCTGCCGACTACCAGGCCCAGCTCGACGAGAAGCGCGATCGCCTCACCCAGCTGTTCGCCCCCTTCAATCCGCCCGCGCTGGAGTTGCACGCCTCTCCCGCCGAGCACTACCGGATGCGCGCCGAGTTCCGCATCTGGCACGAGGGGGACGACCTCTTCCACTGCATGTATGCACCGGCCACCAAGGAGATCATCCGGGTCGACAGCTTCCCCACCGCCAGCCTGCTCATCAACCGGCTGATGCCGGTGCTGCTGGCCGGGCTTCGCCCGCACCCCGTGCTGCGCAAGAAGCTGTTCCAGATCGACTACCTCTCCACCCAGTCCGGCCAGATCTGCGTCAGCCTGCTCTACCACCGCAAGCTGGAAGCCGAGTGGCAGCAGGCCGCCGAGGCGCTGCAGGCCGACCTGCGGGCCAAGGGGTTCGAACTGCAACTGATTGGCCGCGCCCACAAGCAGAAGATCTGTCTCGGGGATGACTTCGTCATCGAACGCCTGACCGTGCAGGGGCGCGAGCTGGTCTACAAGCAGGTGGAAAACAGCTTCACCCAGCCCAACGCCGCCATCAACGAGCAGATGCTGGGCTGGGCCCTGGACGTGACCAAAGAGAGCGAGGGGGACCTGCTGGAGCTCTACTGCGGCAACGGCAACTTCTCCATCGCCCTGGCGCAGAACTTTCGCAAGGTGCTGGCCACCGAGATCGCCAAGCCGAGCGTGGACTCCGCCCAGTTCAACATCGCCGCCAACGGTGTCGACAACCTGATCATCCTGCGCATGTCGGCGGAGGAGTTTACCATGGCGATGCGCGGTGAGCGGGAGTTCAACCGCCTCAAGGGGGTCGATCTTCGCGCCTACCAGTGCAACACCATCTTCGTCGACCCGCCCCGGGCCGGTCTGGACGACGCCACCGTCAAGCTGGTGCAGGATTACGACAATATCCTCTACATCTCCTGCAACCCCGAGACCCTGCAGGCCAACATGGCCGTGCTCGGTGAAACCCACGAGATCGCCCGCTTCGCCCTGTTCGACCAGTTCCCCTGGACCCACCACATGGAAGCCGGGGTGTACCTGAAGCGCAAGGGCGGCTGATCCGGGCGGTTCCCCGGCTGCTCCATGGCAGCCGGAGCCGCTTTGGCCACTAAAGGGCGCGGATCCTGCCTCATCGCGCTGCCCCGACCCACCACGGGGCAAGTGGGGCGGCCCGATGCCAACCGGTTCATCCTGTCCCCCCTTCTCCCCCGGGAGAAGGGGCAAAAACCCCCGCATTGATTAGTTATCCCGGTGCAGAGCGCGGACGCAGCCGTTATGCTGGCGACACGCCCACTCACGCCATGACCGGGGAACCACGCCACCATGCCACGCGTTCTGTTTGTTGAAGACGATCCCGAGATAGGCCAGCTCATCAGCAGCTGGCTCGGTCGCCACGACATCGAGGTGCTGCTGGAGACCCGGGGTGACCGGGCACTCGACAGGGCCCTGGCCGAGCAGCCGGATCTGGTGCTGCTCGACATCATGCTGCCGGGGCAGGATGGCCTCTCCCTGTGCCGGGATCTGCGCCCGCGCTTTGCCGGCCCCATCGTCATGCTCACCTCGCTCGACAGCGACATGAACCAGATCCTGAGCCTGGAGCTGGGGGCCAACGACTACATCCTCAAGACCACGCCCCCCCCGGTGCTGCTGGCCCGGCTACGAGTCCAATTCCGCCAGCAGGGGCAGAGCCAGCAGGCCGTGGTCCCCGCCGCCCCGCCCCAGCGCCTGCAGTTCGGCCGCCTCCAGATAGACGGCCCGGGTCGGGACGTGCGCCTCGATGGGGAGAGCATTCCCCTCTCCACCGCCGATTTCGACCTCCTGTGGGAGCTGGCCTGCCACGCGGGCCAGATCCTGGGGCGGGAGGCGCTGTTTCGCAGCCTGCGGGGGCGCGACTACGACGGCCAGGATCGCAGCATGGACGTGGCCATCTCCCGTCTGCGCCGCCGGCTCGGGGATGACAGCAACAACCCGACCCGCATCAAGACGGTGCGCCAAAAGGGTTATCTACTCGTACCCCAGGCCTGGGAATGAGCTGGTGTCTCACACGCCTGCACACCAGAAGCCAGGGAATGACAGCAACAACTCGCTCTGGATCAAGACGGTGCGCCAGAAAGGTTACCTGCTGGTGCCCCAGGCCTGGGAATAAGCCCCGCCGAATGACCTTGATGCACTCAGCGCCCTTCTCCCCTTGCGGGAGAAGGGTTGGGGATGAGGGGCAACAAGGCAATGTCCAGACGCAATCCAGGCAAGAGGAGAGCCCCGATGCGACGCCTGTTTATCCAGTTCTATCTGCTGCTGATAGGCTGCTTCACCCTCGCCATTCTGCTCATCGGGCTGGTCTATCAGGTCAGCGCCGAGCGGGCGGGGGACCGTTATCTGGAGCGGATGATGCAGGGCTCCCTCGGCCTGCTCACTGGCGAGCTGGCCCGGCTGCCGCCGGAACACTGGGCCACCCGCACCGGCGAGCAGAGCCGCCAGCTCAATCTGCCGCTGCAGATCGGCGTCCTCGCCAACCAGCCCCTGGCCAGCGAGGATCAGGCCTTCCTCGAGGCGGGCAACATCGTCATCGTCGAAGAGGATGACACCTTCCTGCAGCGCATCCCGAACACCGACAAGGTGCTGATCGTCGGCCCCGTCCCCTACCTCTCCTACCTGCACGAGCTGCACTGGGTGGACGTGGGGCTGCTGCTGCTCATCGGCCTTTCCCTCGGCCTGCCCATCCTGCTCTGGCTGCGCCCCCACTGGCGCGGCCTGCAACAGCTCGAACAGACCGCCCGCCGGGTCGGCGACGGGGATCTCTCCTGTCGCACCGGTTTGCCGCCCGGCAGCAGCCTGGGCCGGGTCGGCCGCACCTTCGACCAGATGGCGGAGCAGTTGCAGGCCATGCTGGCCAGTCGCAAGCAGTTGACCGACGCCATCGCCCACGAGCTGCGCTCCCCCCTGGTGCGGCTGCGCTATCGCCTCGCCATGCTGGCCGAGCCTACCTCACCCGAGGAGCAGCAGGGACTGGAGCGGGACCTCGGCTCCCTCGATGCCCTCATCGAGGAGATGCTCACCTATGCCAGGCTCGATCGCCCCGAACTGCCGCTGCAATGCAGCGATCTGGAGCTCGGCAGCTGGGCCGGCAGCCGCCTGGCCGACTGGCAGGCCCTGCGACCGGACAAGCGGCTCGACTTCGTGCGCCCGGCCATGGCTCTGCCCTGGCGCGGCGACACCCGATTGCTGGACCGGGCGCTGGAGAACCTCATCGGCAACGCCCTGCGCCATGCCACCAGCCAGGCAAGCCTCTGCATAGCGCGACAGGGGGACGACTATCTGCTGGAGGTCGCCGACGATGGCCCCGGCATCGATCCCGCGCTGGCCCCGCAAATCTTCGAGCCCTTCGTGCGCCTGGATCAGAGCCGGGACAGACGCACCGGCGGCGCCGGGCTGGGGTTGGCCATCGTGCGCAGCATCGCCCACCACCACGGCGGCGAGGTGCAACTGCTGCCAAGCAGCAGCGGTGCCCGTTTCTGCCTGACCCTGCCCGTACATTTGGATACAAACCGTCACCAGTCGCTCACTGAACCGCAGGTCGAACAGCCCTAGGATGAAGTCATGGAGAAACGCTCCATGTCATCAAACCGAATGAGGAACTGGAATATGAACAAGCTGATCCCCCTGACTCTGGCCGCTGTCTTCGCCCTGACCTCCGGCTTCACCATGGCTGCCACCCCGACCAAGGCCGCCGCTCCCCACGCCACCCAGACCAAGGTCGTGAAAAAGCATCACAAGGCTGCCCACGCCAAGGCGCCGGCCGTCAAGGTTGCCCCCAAGACCAAGTAAGCCGCCCGCTTCCGCCATGAAAAAGGGGCCCCCGACAGGGGGCCCCTTCTGTTTTTTACGCGCTTGCCGTGACTCAACCCAGCATGTAATCCCCTGGCAGTTCGATGCGGGCCACCCCGGAGGCAACCGCCGCCAGCGCCACGGCACGGGCAACCCGCGGCAGCAGGCGGGCATCCATGGGCTTGGGAATGACGTAATCCTTGCCGAAGGCGAGTTCACTCACGCCAGCGGCGGTCAGCACCTCGGCGGGCACCGGCTCCTTGGCCAGGGCGCGGATCGCCTCCACTGCCGCGATCTTCATGGCATCGTTGATGCGGCTGGCACGGGCGTCGAGGGCGCCGCGGAAGATGAAGGGGAAGCAGAGCACGTTGTTGATCTGGTTCGGGTAGTCCGAGCGGCCGGTTCCCATGATGAGATCCCCGCGTACTCCGTGAGCCAGGGCAGGCTTGATCTCGGGGTCCGGATTGGAGCAGGCGAAGATCACCGGGTTGGGGGCCATCAGGGCCACCGCCTCGGCGGGCAGTACGTCCGGGCCGGAGACGCCGACGAAGACGTCAGCCCCGTCGATCACCTCCATCAGGGTGCGCAGGGGGGTGTCGTTGGCGAAACGCTGCTTGTACTGGTTGAGATCGGTGCGGCCGCTGTGGATCACACCCTGGCGGTCCAGCATGAAGATGTTGTGCGGCGCAGCCCCGCACTTGATCAGCAGATCCATGCAGGCGGTGGCGGCGGCGCCGGCGCCCATGCAGACGATGCGGCTGGTGCCAATCTCCTTGCCCTGCACTTCCAGCGCGTTGAGCAGCCCGGCGGCGGTGACGATGGCGGTACCGTGCTGGTCATCGTGGAACACCGGGATGTCGCAGCGGGCGATCAGCGCCTCTTCAATCTCGAAGCACTCGGGGGCCTTGATGTCTTCCAGGTTGATGCCGCCGAAGGTGTCGGCGATGGCGGCCACCGTGTCGATGAACTGGGCGCTGGTCTCGTGCTTCACCTCGATGTCGATGGCGTCGATGCCGGCAAAGCGCTTGAACAGCAGGGCCTTGCCCTCCATCACCGGCTTGGAGGCCAGCGGGCCCAGATTGCCCAGCCCCAGGATGGCGGTGCCGTTGGAGATGACGGCCACCAGGTTGCCCTTGCCGGTGTAACGGTAGGCATCGGCCGGATTGGCGGCGATCTCGCGTACCGGTTCGGCTACGCCCGGGCTGTAGGCCAGCGCCAGATCGCGAGCGGTCTCGGCGGGCTTGGTGAGGGCGATGGCGATTTTGCCCGGAACGGGTTGGGCGTGGTAGTCGAGTGCCTGTTGGCGGAGATCGTGCTGCTGATCGGACATGGGGGACCCCGATACGGAAATGAATGAGTGATGCGTTGGCTCGCCAGCGGGCGAGGGCTGAGGATCATAAAGAAATCCCCCGCCCTTTCACAGCATAAAATATCGCTGGATAGCAATGACACGCTAGTCAGTAGCATGTCATGCCACCCATAATTACCCAATTAGTTATAGATTCGATTTCAATCCATGACTGGAATGCCGGCTTTTGCCTCTGCCTGCCGGGCGATGGCCTCCGTCATCCCCTGGAAGATGAAGAGGTGAAACGGCAGCATGGCAAGCCAGTAGGCCAGCCCCCAGGCCCCCTGCGGATGCCAGTGGGCCGTCACCCGCAGCCGGGTCAGGCCGGACTCCAGGGGCTGGATGTTGAACTCCAGCCGACCGACGCCGGGGGCCTTCATGTTGAACAACAGATCCAGCCTGCGTCCTTCATCCACCCCGAGGATCTGCCAGGAGTCCAGCATGTCCCCCTTCACGAAGCGATCCGGGTTGGTGCGCCCCCGGGTCCGGGCCGGGCCGCCGATCAGATGATCCATCCATTCGCGCACCACCCACAGCTCGTTCATGTAGAAGTAGCGCTGCTCACCCCCCAGTTGCTGCAACACCTGCCACACCACCTCGGGGGCGGCGAGGCAATCCGCCTCCCCGCTGGCGGTGCGGTCGTAGAAGCCATATTCGGGATGGCGCCAGCGCAGACCAAGGGGCGTCTCCTCCCCGTGCTGCTCGGCACCGAGCCTCTGCTCCAGCGCCAGGCTCTCCGCCAGCGCCTCGTCGAAGCTGAGCAGATGCTGGGGCAACAGGGCGCGCAAGGGGCCGTCATCCGCCGGGATGTCGTGCTTGAGCCCCCCCACCAGCGCCTTGGCGATGGGTTGGGGAACCGAGGTGGCGAACTGCAGCCACCAGGCGGAGAGCCGGGGGCTCAAAAAGGGGATCGGAATGATGGGGCAGCGTTTGCCGATATGGGCGGCGAATTTTTGGAGCTGCTGCTGGTAGCTGAGCAGCTCGGGGCCGGCCGCATTGAAGATCTGGCCATCCACCCCGTCGGCTTCCACCAGCCCGCCCAGATAGTGCAAGAGGTTGGAGAGGGCGATGGGGGGCGTGCGGGAACGCACCCACTTGGGCGTCACCATCATGGGCAGGTTGTACACCAGATCCCGCATCACCTCGAACGCCGCCGAGCCGGGGCCTATGATGATGCCGGCACGCAGCTCTACCGTGGGCACCCCTGCGCTGCGAAACAGCTCCCCACAGTAGCGCCGGGAGTTGAGGTGGCGACTGTTGCAGGGCTCGGGCTGGATGGCCCCGAGATAGACGATGCGGCGCACCCCGGCGGCACGGGCGGCGGCGGCGAAGTTTTTCACTCCCTGCTGCTCCAGCCGGTGAAAACCGGCCCCCGCCCCCATGGCGTGTACCAGATAGAAGACGGTGTCGACCCCCGCCAGCGCAGGGGGCAGGGTGGCAGGCTTGAGGCTGTCGGCGAGGCGAAACGCCACCCCCTCCGGCAGACGGCAGGGACGACGGGCCCCGGCGATGACCCTGTACCCCAGACCCTGCAGATGAGGCACCAGGTAGGATCCTATGTACCCGGCAGCTCCCATCACCAGACATGTGCGCATCGGCTCTTCTCCCTTGGTTGAGCCAACACCATAGGGCAAAGCGGGGAATTACAGAATGGCGGCCAATAAAAAAGGCACCCGATGGGCGCCTTTTTCAGAATTCTTCAGAAGCAAGATTACTTCTTGGAGGTCAAGCCACCGAAACGCTTGTTGAACTTGTCTACGCGGCCGCCGCTAGAAACTTCTTTCTGCTTGCCGGTGTAGAACGGGTGGCACTCGGAGCACACGTCCAGGTTCAGATCTTTACCGATGGTAGAGAAGGTGTTGATGACGTTACCGCAAGAGCACTTGGCGGTGATGGCTACATAGTCAGGATGGATACCAGCTTTCATGGACAACCTCAATTATCAGGCCGTGTCGCCATCCGATCTCTTGTCGGACACCACACGATTGTTGAACACAGTTTCAAAGGCTGCGAATAATATAGGAAACGCCTGAGATCAGGCAAGTGGCTTCGCAGAAAAAATAGGCAACCCCTGGTGAATTCTTCCCAAACGCTGGATCTGGTTCGTGTGGCTGTGCCGGTGCCGTTACGCCGTCATTTCGACTATCTCTCTCCCCTGCCCTTGCCTGCCCCCGGTTGCCGGGTCGAGATCCCGTTCGGCCCGCAGACCCTGGTTGGTCTGGTGGTGGATCACCCGACCGAGAGCCAGGTCCCCCGCAACAAATTAAAACCCTTGAAGAGGGTGCTCGACAGCTCCCCCGTGCTGGGGCCCGACATTCTGGCGCTGATGGCCTGGAGCGCCGGTTACTACCAGCACCCGCTGGGGGAGGTGCTGCCCCACGCCCTGCCGGTGCTGGTGCGCAAGGGGGAGCCCGCCGCCTATCGGGAGCTGGAGTTCTGGTTTGCCACCGAGGCCGGCATGGCCATCGACCTCAACGAGCTCAAGCGGGCGGCCAAGCAGCAGCAGGCCCTCGCCCTGCTGCGCAAGGGGCCGCAGACCCCCTCCACCCTCAAACAGGAGGAGATCCAGAGCGCAGCCCTCACCGCGCTGGAGAAGAAGGGACTGCTGGAGAAGCGCTCGCTGGAGCCGAGCCATGATGGCGATTGGGCCACTCGCTTCGAGCCGGGTGAGGGGCTGCGCCTCAACGGCGAGCAGGCGCTGGCGGTGGCCGCCGTCACCAGCCAGAGCAACAAGTTCGGAGCCTTCCTGCTGGACGGCATCACGGGCTCCGGCAAGACCGAGGTTTACCTCAGCATCCTCGAGCCCCTGCTCAAGGCGGGCAAGCAGGCGCTGGTGATGGTGCCGGAAATCGGCCTCACCCCCCAGACCATCAACCGCTTTCGCCGCCGCTTCAACGTGCCCGTGGTGGCGATGAACTCCGCCATGAACGACCGGGAGCGGCTCGATGCCTGGCTCGCCTGCCGCGACGGTGGTGCCGCCATTCTGATCGGCACCCGATCCGCGGTGTTCACGCCGTTCAAGGACCTCGGCATCATCATCATCGACGAGGAGCACGACGGCTCCTTCAAGCAACAGGACGGCTTTCGCTACCACGCGCGGGATCTGGCGGTGATGCGGGCCCATCGCGCCGGCATTCCCATCCTGCTTGGATCTGCCACCCCGTCGCTGGAGACGCTGCACAACGCCCGTAGCGGCAAGTATCACCACCTCACGCTCACTCGCCGCGCCGGCAACGCCCAGACTGCTCGTCAGGTGATCCTGGACATCAAGAACGTGCGGCTGCAGGCCGGGCTCTCCCCCCAGCTGGAGCAGCTGATGGCAGAGCATCTGGCGGCGGGCAACCAGGTGATGCTGTTTCTCAACCGCCGGGGCTATGCGCCGGCACTCATCTGCCACCAGTGCGGCTGGAGTGCCGCCTGCGAGCGCTGTGACGCCTGGTACACCTGGCACCAGGCCGGGCGGCGGCTGCACTGCCATCACTGCGACAGCGTGCGCCCGCTGCCCCATCACTGCCCTGAGTGTGGCAGCAGCGAGCTCATCGGCTCCGGGGTCGGCACCGAACAGCTGGAGCAACTGCTCGGCACCGTGTTCCCGCAATATCCGGTGGTGCGCATCGACCGGGACAACACCCGCCGCAAGGGGGAGCTGGAGACGCACCTCGGCGACATCAAGGCGGGCAAGTACAAGATCCTGATCGGCACCCAGATGCTGGCCAAGGGCCACCACTTCCCGGACGTGACCCTGGTAGGGCTGCTGGATGTGGATGGCGCCCTGTTCAGCGCCGATTTTCGCGCTGCCGAGAAGCTGGCCCAGCTCTACACCCAGGTGGCGGGCCGGGCTGGTCGCGCCAGCAAACCGGGGCTGGTGGTGCTGCAGAGCCACCATCCCGAACACGCCCTGCTGCAGGATCTGACCCAGAACGGCTATGGCCACTTCGCCGACACGGCGCTGAAAGAGCGCCGCCTGCTGGGGCTGCCACCGTTCAGCCATCAGGGACTGTTCCGGGCCGAGGCCAACGGCCGCGACGAGGTACAGCTGTTCCTCAGTCGCCTCGCCGATACCCTGCGCAGCGCCCGCTATCCCCAGGTGCAGGTGCTGGGGCCCATCAGCGGCTTCATGGAGCGCAAGGCGGGCAAGTTTCGCATGCAGCTACTGGTGCAGGGGCCCAGCCGGGCACCGCTGGCCCAGTTGCTCGACTGGGCGGTGAAGGAGCTGGAGGGGTGGCCCGAGACCAAGCGGGTGCGCTGGAGTCTGGATATCGACCCCACGGAACTGAGCTAGCGCGGCTCTGCCAGCACGGCCTCCGCCAACACCCTGGCCTGTTCCAGAGCCAGAGGCTGCTGATAGCTGTGGGCCATCACTACGGCCCCTTCCAGCAGCAGGCATAATCCGGTGGCCTGCACCTCGGTGCATTCGAGGGCCTCCCTGACCCAGTTCAGCAACGCCCGCTTGTGGGCCACCACCAGCTTGCGCACCGGGTGGCGAGGATCGGAGAACTCGGCGCTCGCGTTGATGAAGTTGCAGCCGTAGAAATCGCTGCGGCCAAACCAGTCGGCAAAACCCTCGAACAGAGCCTGCAATCTGGTCTCCCGGCCCGATACCCCCGCCATCCTGGCGTCCAGCAGGGCAAAAAACTCCGCATCCCGCGCCATCAAGACGGCTTCGATCAAGGCATCCTTGGTGGGGAAGTGGCGATAGAGGGTGCGTTTGGTACTGCCCGCCTCGGCCCAGATGCGATCGATGCCGGTGGCGTGAAAGCCGTGACGATTGAACAGCCGATAGGCTGTCGTCATCAGCTGTTGCCGTTTTTCGCTCATGGTGACTTTCCTCTTGAAGTACACCGATCTGTCTACCTAATGTCGCAGGCTGGATCAAGTGATCCGGCACAGACAAGGAGACAGGAGATGGAAACAAGACGATGGCGAAGTGCCTGGCTGGCAGGGCTCGGTGCCTGCCTGGCCATAATGTTGCTCGGCTGGCTGGACATGAGCTGGCAGTCGACCCTGTTGATGGCACCGTTCGGGGCAAGCTGTGTGCTGCTCTTTTCCCTGCCGGACAGTCCGCTGGCCCGTCCGCAGAACGTGCTGGGAGGCCATCTGCTATCGGCCACCGTGGGGTTGGTGGTGCAATTGCTCCCGCTACCGATGGAGCTCAAGCTGGCGCTGGGTGTGGGCCTGTCCATTGCACTCATGCAGGGACTGGGGCTGATCCACCCACCCGCCGGAGCCAATCCACTGTTGATCCTGCTCACCACCCAGTCCTGGCCTTTCCTCTGGCAAACAGTGCTGCCCGGCGCCTTGCTGCTGATCATGGTGAGCCATTGCGCCAGGCGGCTGCAAACGTCACGGCTCACAACCACATAAACAACGAGGGGGCCAAGGCCCCCTCGTTGTTTAATAGCAAGGCAAAGATGGCTTATTCGGCGATCTGGGAGACCCCGGTCAGGCGCACCTCGACCCGGCGATCCGGGGCCAGACAGGCGATCATCTGCGCCTTGGCGCCATCCGGGCAGCTGCCCCCGGTCACGGGCGAAGACTCTCCCCGCCCTTCGGCACGCACCTTGTCGGCAAACAATCCCTTGGCGATGAGATAATCCGCCACCGTGCGGGCACGCTGTTCGGAGAGGGACTGGTTGTAGGCCTCCGAGCCGATGCGGTCGGTATGACCGATCACCGTCGCCACCCCGTCTTTCGGATTGGCCGCCAGGATCTGGGCAAACAGGTTGTCGAGGGCCTGGCTGGCGGCTGGCTTCAGGGTCGCCTTGTTGAACTCGAACAGCACATCGGAATCCAGGCTGAACTGTTTCTCCACCAGCACGGGGGCCGGGGCGGGCGCAGGTTCGGGCGCAGGCGTTGGTGCCACCGGCTCGTCGCCGATCTGGCCGAAGCGATAAAGCATGCCGACCGACAGCAGGCCGTTGTCCATCTCGATGCCTGACTCGTCGAGGGAAGTCTTGCCCAGGGGCGTGGTGTACTGGTATTCGAGGCGGGCGGCCCAATCCTTGTCGATGGCGTATTCGACCCCCAGCGCCCCGACAAAGGCGGCACCATGATATTTGTTGCCCTCATGGGATTCGGAGAGGCTGCTGGTGCCATCGCTGGCCCTGACGTTGAGTGAGCTCTCGGTCCAGGCATAGGCCCCCCCGAGACGGCCGTAGATATCCAGTGCCGAGGTTGCAGGCAGGATGATCTTCATGGTGGCCTGCACCATCTGGGCCTTGGCCTCGCCATCGAGTGCGAAATCAACCCCGTTGCCCGAGTAATGCTTGTCCACCTGATACTTGCCGAGCCAGTCATAGCCGAGCTCAATCGCCACGTTTCTGTTCACCTGATAACCGGCAAACAGCCCCAGACCGAGATCATCGCTGTTCTCGTTCACCTTGGTCGCATCGAACAGCTCTTCGACCTGAGCGTTGTAATCCACCCCGTAATAATTTGACCAGCCGGCCTTGCCGCCGACATACCAGGTGTTGTCCTGGGCGGCAGCCTGCACCGTCCCTGTTGCCATCAAAGCGCCGATCAGGACGGCGAGCATAGATCTGTTCATGGATGAGCCCCTGCAATGAATTGTTATGACGCGGCTGCGTCTCTCTTCCCTGACGGGGCCCTGAACCCAAGCCCCGCATTCAGATTATCCCATCTGCAACCAGCCTCAAACGACCAGGGACTCAGGAGTGTGATATTGGCGACATTATCAGCCACCGTGATCCCAATCATGGGGGCCGACGCGTTGCCCATAAAAAAACGAAGAGCCGGGCTCTTCGTTTTTCATCTGGCAAGGGGATGGCTCCCTGCTCACTGGCTGCCCTGGCTCGCCAGGAACAGGCGGTAGGCGGGATCCTCGCTCACCTCTTTCCAGCCGTAGCCAATCTCGTGCAGGTAGTCGTGGAAGGCGGCCACGTCCTCGTCCGGCAGCTCGAAGGCGCAGAGCACCCGTCCGTAGTCGGCGCCGTGGTTGCGGTAGTGGAACAGGCTGATGTTCCAGCGGCAGCCCAGGGTCTCGAGGAAGCGCATCAGGGCCCCCGGCTGCTCCGGAAACTTGAAGCTGTAGAGGCGTTCACCGAGGGGCCGGGCCGGGCGGCCGCCAATCATGTAGCGCACGTGGTTCTTGGCCAGCTCGCTCTCGGTCATGTTGACCACCGGATAACCGTTGCCGCCGAGTTGATCGATGATCTGGCCCAGCTCCTCGTCACCGCCGGTGAGGCGCACCGAGACGAACAGCGACGCCTGCTCGGCATCGGCGTAGCGGTAGTTGAACTCGGTCACCATGCGGGGCCCCAGCTGACGGCAGAAGTCGAGGAAGGCCCCCTTGCGCTCGGGGATGGTCACCGCCAGCATGCCCTCGCGCTTCTCGCCGATCTCGCAGCGCTCGGAAACGTAGCGCAGGCTGTGGAAGTTGACGTTGGCGCCGGACAGAATGGCCGCCATCCGCCCCCCTTTCACCTGCTCTCGCTCGCTGTAGGCTTTGAGGCCCGCCAGGGACAGGGCCCCCGACGGCTCGGCGATGGCGCGGCAGTCATCGAAGATGTCTTTGAGCGCGGCGCAGATCTGGTCGTTGGAGACGGTCACCACCTCGTCCAGATACTGGTTGCACAGGCGGAAGGTCTCCTCGCCGATGCGCTTGACCGCCACCCCGTCCGCAAACAGGGAGACCCGGTCCAGATTGACCGGCTCGCCGGCCGCCAGCGCCGCCTTGAGGCAGGCAGAGCCTTCAGCCTCCACCCCGATCACCTTCACATCCGGCAGCAGCTGCTTGATGTAGACCGCCACCCCGGCGGCCAGGCCGCCGCCGCCCACCGGCACGAAGACGTGGGTGAGGTGGGTATCCTGCTCCAGCAGCTCCTTGCCGATGGTGCCCTGGCCGGCGATCACCTCGACGTCGTCGAACGGCGGGATCAGGGTGTAGCCCTCCAACTCGGCGAGGCGGCGGCTCTCGCCGTAGGCCTCATCGAAGCTGTTGCCAAACAGCATGACGTTGCCGCCCTGACGGCGCACCGCGTCGATCTTGATGTCCGGCGTGGTCTTGGGCATCACGATGATCGCCTTGATGCCGAGCTTGGCGGCCGACAGGGCGACCCCCTGGGCGTGGTTGCCGGCGGAGGCGGCGATGACGCCGCGCTCTTTCTGCTCCTGGGTCAGGGTGGCGATCTTGTGGTAGGCGCCGCGCAGCTTGAAGGAGTGAACCGGTTGCAGATCCTCCCGCTTCAGGCTGACGTGATTGCCGAGCCGCTCGGAGAGTTTCTTCAGGGTTTGCAAGGGGGTGACCCGCGCCGCCTCGTAGACGGGGGAGAGCAGCACCTTGCGTAGATAATCCGCCGCAGAGACCATGGTTTATACCCCCGTCTCGTGGCGAAGGGCGCGCAATGCGCCCATATCATGACAGTTCATCCTCTCACTCCCCCAGCAGGGTGCGATCGCGCACCGCGCCCTTGTCGGCGCTGGTGGCGAACATGGCGTAGGCGCGCAGGGCAAAGGAGACCTCGCGCTGACGATCGACCGGTTTCCAGCCACGGGCAGAGACGGCGGCGCGACGGGTGGCCAGCACGCTGTCGGCCACCTCCAGCACCATGCTGCGGGCCGGGATGTCGATGTTGATGATGTCGCCATCCTCCACCAGACCGATAGTGCCGCCAGAGGCCGCCTCCGGGGAGACATGACCGATGGAGAGACCCGAGGTACCGCCGGAGAAGCGACCGTCGGTGATGAGGGCACACGCCTTGCCCAATCCCATGGATTTCAGATAGGTGGTGGGATAGAGCATCTCCTGCATGCCGGGGCCCCCTTTCGGGCCCTCGTAGCGGATCACCACCACTTCACCGGCTTTCACCGTGCCGTCCAGAATGCCGCTCACCGCGCTCTCCTGGCTCTCGAATACCCGGGCCGGGCCGCGGAAGGTGAGGTTCTCCTCGTCCACCCCGGCGGTCTTGACGATGGCCCCGTTGAGGGCGAGGTTGCCAGCGAGGACCGCCAGGCCACCTTCCTGGCTGTAGGCGTGATCGAAGGAGCGGATGCACCCCTCGGCGCGGTCCAGATCCAGCTCGGGCCAGCGGCAATCCTGACTGAACGCCTTGGTGGTACGGATGCCGGCAGGGCCTGCACGGTAGAAGTCGTGAACCCCCTTGTCATTGCTGCGGCTGACGTCATATTCGGCCAGCAGCTCCACCAGGGAGGTGCCCAGCACGTTGCGGGCATCGCCGTGCACCAGGCCCGCTTTTTCCAGCTGACCCAGGATGGCGACCACGCCGCCGGCGCGGTGCACGTCTTCCATGTGGTACTTCTGGGTGGAAGGCGCCACCTTGCAGAGCTGGGGCACCTTGCGGGACATGCGGTCGATGTCGGCCATGGTGAAGTCGACGCCCGCCTCCTGGGCTGCCGCCAGCAGGTGCAGCACGGTGTTGGTGGAGCCGCCCATGGCGATGTCGAGCGCCATGGCGTTCTCGAACGCCGCCTTGGTGGCGATGTTGCGCGGCAGTGCCGAGGCATCGTCCTGCTCATACCAGCGCTTGGCCAGAGTGACGATACGCTGGCCCGCCAGCTTGAACAGCTGCTCGCGGTCGCTGTGGGTTGCCAGCAGGGAGCCGTTGCCCGGCTGGGAGAGACCCAGTGCCTCGGTCAGGCAGTTCATGGAGTTGGCGGTGAACATGCCGGAGCAGGAGCCGCAGGTGGGGCAGGCGCTGCGCTCGATCTGATCGCTCTGTGCATCGGAGACCTTGGGGTCGGCGCCCTGGATCATGGCGTCCACCAGATCCAGCTTGATGATCTGGTCGGAGAGCTTGGTCTTGCCCGCTTCCATGGGACCGCCGGAGACAAAAATGACCGGGATGTTGATGCGCAGGGCGGCCATCAGCATCCCCGGGGTGATCTTGTCGCAGTTGGAGATGCAGACCATGGCGTCGGCGCAGTGGGCGTTGACCATGTACTCCACGGAATCGGCGATGAGCTCCCGGGACGGCAGGGAATAGAGCATGCCGCCGTGGCCCATGGCGATGCCGTCATCCACGGCGATGGTGTTGAACTCCTTGGCGACGCCGCCGGCGGCCTCGATCTCCCGGGCCACCAGCTGGCCCAGATCCTTGAGGTGGACGTGGCCCGGCACGAACTGGGTGAAAGAGTTGACCACGGCGATGATGGGCTTGCCGAAATCCTGATCGGTCATGCCGGTGGCACGCCAGAGGGCGCGGGCCCCGGCCATGTTACGTCCGTGGGTGGTGGTGGCGGATCTCAACTTCGGCATTGTCTCTACTCCCTGAATGCCCCTGGGGCGCATTGTCTTTCAACATGAATGTGTGATTCGCGGATCGGGAATCGATCCTGGTGAAGGCACCTCGGGGAGCCTTCACCGGAAGCGACTCGGGGAGGCGTGACGCCTCCCCGCTCTCATCAGTCGTTGACCGGCGTCAGCCAGCCCCACTTGTCTTCGGTCTTGCCGTTGAACAGGCCGAAGAAGGCGTTCTGCAGCTGCTCGGTCACCGGGCCACGGCAACCGGCGCCCACCTTCATCCGATCCACCGAGCGTACCGGGGTCACCTCGGCCGCCGTGCCGGTCATGAAGATTTCGTCTGCGACGTACAGCGCCTCACGGGGCAGCGCCTGCTCGCGTACCTCGTAACCCAAGTCGCGCGCCAGCGTCATGATGGTGTCGCGGGTGATGCCGGGCAGGATGGCGGCGGTGGCGGGCGGGGTGAACAGCACGCCGTTCTTCACCAGAAACAGGTTCTCCCCCGCCCCTTCGCTCAGATAGCCGTTCACATCCAGCGCCAACCCCTCGGCGAAGCCGTTGCGCTTGGCCTCGCGGCTGATGAGCTGGGAAGAGAGATAGTTGCCCCCCGCCTTGGCACCGGTCGGGATGGTGTTGGGAGCGAGCCGGTTCCAGGAGGTGACGCACACATCCACTCCGTTTTTCAGCCCCTCTTCTCCGAGGTAGGCGCCCCAGGGCAGGGCCGCGACCATGAGGTCGGCCTTGGCATCCAGCGGCGGATGCAGCCCCAGCCCCACGTTGCCGACAAAGGCCAGCGGGCGCAGGTAGCCGCTCTTCAGGCCGTTCTCGCGCACCACGGTGCGGCAGGCTTCATTCACTTCGGTCTCGCTGTAGGGGACGTCCATCCAGTAGATCTTGGCGGAGTCGAACAAGCGGCGGGTGTGCTCCTGCAGGCGGAAGATGCAGGTCCCCTTGGGAGTGTCATAGGCCCGCACCCCCTCGAACACCGAGGAGCCGTAGTGCAGGGCATGGCTCATGACATGCACCTGGGCATCCTGCCAGGGGACCAGCTTGCCGTTGAACCAGATGTATTGGGGGTGGGCGGCGGATTGGGAAGGCTGTGACATTGGCTTGGCTCCTTAAGCTCTGATCCGGGGTTGCTGTTCCAGTGCATCGACCCGGGAGACATCCACCAGCTTCACCAGCTGGCTCCACAACTGCTGGATGGGACGTACCGATTCGACAGTAACCGTGATCCGCAGCTGTTGGCAATCCTGCTCCATGTTGAGGGCGCAGAGATTGAAACCGCGGTGACGGACCACCCGCAGCACCCGTTCCATCACTTCGGGTCTGGGTTGGGCATGGATTTCCAGGGTGCTGGTATTGAGCTGGTTCATGGGCGTTGCTCCATCATCTTGTGGTTGGCGACTCCTGGCGGAACCAGGGGCCAGACATTTTCTTCCTCTGAAATAGCCACATGCAGCAGATAGGCACTCTCGCTCGCCAGCAGGCGATCCAGTGCCGGACCTATCTCTTCCTTGCATGTGATGGTCTCGCCGGGAATGCCGAAGGCGGCAGCCAGGGCGACGAAATCGGGGTTGTCGGACAGATTGGTCTCGCTGTAGCGACCGTCGAAGAACAGCTCCTGCCATTGGCGCACCATGCCGAGGCGCTGGTTGTCCAGCAGCACCATCTTCACCTTGAGCCGGGCACGGCGGATGGTGCCGAGCTCCTGCACGTTCATCATGAAGGAGCCGTCCCCGCTCACCAGTACCACCTCGTCATCGGGGCGCGACATCTTGGCGCCGATGGCGGCGGGCAGGCCGAAGCCCATGGTGCCGAGGCCGGCACTGGACAGGTGGTTGCGCGGGCTGGTGAAACGCATGTGCTGGGCCACCCACATCTGGTGCTGACCCACGTCGCAGGCCACCACGCTGGTGTCAGGCAGCTGGCTTGAAAGCTCTTTGAGCAGGGCCGGGGCGTAGATGGCCTGACCCGGATGGTCGTAGCGGAAGGCGTATTCCCGAGCCATGGTGGCGCAGTGCTCGCGCCAGGGGTCGAGGGTCAGCGTCATCGCCAGGGCGGGCAGCACACGCTTGAGATCCGTGGTGATCCCCACATCGGCGGCGCGACGCTTGCCGAACTCGGCGGCGTCCACATCCAGGTGGATCACCTTCGCCTCGGGGGCAAACTCTTCCAGCTTGCCGGTCACCCGATCATCGAAACGGGCGCCCACCACCACCAGCAGATCGCACTGCTGTACCGCCAGGTTGGCGGCCTTGGTACCGTGCATGCCGAGCATGCCCAGATAGACGGGGCTGTCGGGGTCGAGGGCACCTATCCCCTTGAGGGTGGTGACCGCCGGCATCCCCGTGGTGGCGGCAAAGTCGCGCAGCTGCTGCTCGGCATTGGCCATGCCCACCCCACCACCGACGTAGAGTACCGGACGCTCGGCACCGGCCAGCAGGGTGCGGGCGACCGTCAGCTCGGCCGGATTCAGGGGCTCGGGTTCCTCCACGGCAAACAGCGGGCTTTGAGAGGGAACGGCGGCCAGCTGCACATCCTTGGGCAGGTCGATGAGCACGGGACCCGGACGCCCTTCGGTGGCGATGGCGAAGGCTTCGGCAATGACCCGTCCCAGATCCGCCGGGTCCGTCACCATGAAGGAGTGCTTGGTGCAGGAGAGGGACATGCCGAGCACGTCCACTTCCTGAAAGGCATCGGTACCGACGGCGGCGCAGGGCACCTGGCCGCTGATGGCCACCAGCGGTACCGAATCGAGCAGTGCCTCCGCGAGGCCGGTGACCAGGTTGGTGGCGCCGGGGCCAGAGGTGGCGATGCAGACCCCCACCTGACCGGAAGCGCGGGCATAACCCACCGCAGCCATGGCGGCACCCTGCTCGTGGCGGCAGAGCTGATGGGCCAGGCCACCGTCATACAGGGCGTCATAGACCGGCATGATGGCCCCGCCCGGGTAACCAAACACCTGGGTCACACCCTGTTTCTTGAGAGCCTGTACCAAAAACTGCGCGCCGTTCATGTGGAAAATCCTGTCCTTTGGTCGAAAAAAAACCCCCGGGCCGTGAGGCTCGGGGGTCGCTTGTTTCGTTCTGTCCGGTGGTGGGTCTATCCCTTGTTCCGTGCAGCCAAACGAGCCCCGAGCGGTGAGATAATAATCACCACTAGGACCACAATAATGCTGACGAAACGGGAGGCCATGTTCATAGTTACAACCGGAAATCCTGTGAAATGGGAGCGGAGCTTGCCGCGAATGGCTATTAGAACTAGCACGGTGATTTTTATTGGGCAAGCACTTTTTACCTGACAAGACTCTGATTTTAACTGCTCTGAAACCTGACAACTGGAACAAAAAACTAATAAAAAACGGTTAACCAGCATATACATCAAACCAAGGACGGTATTTATGTCATTAGCTGTTGTTTATAGCCGTGCCAGCCTGGGGATAGCGGCGCCGCAAGTCACGGTGGAGGTGCACCTCTCCAACGGCCTGCCCGCCTTCAACATGGTGGGGTTGCCGGAAACCTCGGTGAAGGAGTCGCGGGATCGGGTGCGCAGCGCCCTGCTCAACGGCAATTTCGAGTTCCCGAGTAAACACATCACGGTCAACCTGGCCCCTGCGGATCTGCCCAAAGAGGGGGGCCGCTTCGACCTGGCCATCGCCATCGGCATTCTCGCCGCATCCAAGCAGATACCCGCAGAATACCTGCTCGATCACGAATTTTTAGGGGAGTTGGCCCTGACGGGCGAGATCCGCCCCGTGCTTGGGGTGCTCCCCTCGGTGCTCGCCTGCCGCGACGCAGGGCGCACCCTACTGGTCCCACGGGAGAACGGTCCGGAGGCTTCCCTCATACAGGATGCCGAGGTGCGCACCGCCCACCAGCTGCTGGCGGTCACCGCCTGGCTGGCGGGCCAGTACGAACTACCGCTGCCGGAACCCCAGAGCGCGGAGACCCTGCCCGACGTGCCGGATCTGCAGGACGTGATCGGTCAGTCCCAAGCGAAGCGGGCGCTGGAGATCGCCGCAGCCGGCAGCCACAACCTGCTGTTCATCGGCCCCCCCGGCACCGGCAAGAGCATGTTGGCCAGCCGCTTGCCCGGCATTCTGCCGCCGCTCAGCGAACAAGAAGCGCAGCAGACCGCCGCCATCCACTCCATCGGCGGCCTAACCCCCCGCGCCGGCCACTGGCACCACAGGCCGTATCGCACGCCCCATCACAGCGCCTCGGCGGTGGCGCTGGTGGGCGGGGGTACCCATCCCAGGCCTGGAGAAATTTCCCTCGCCCACAACGGGGTACTGTTTCTGGATGAACTGCCGGAGTTCGAGCGCAAGGTGCTCGACTCCCTTCGCGAGCCGCTGGAGACCGGGCACATCACCATCAGTCGTGCCGCCCGCCAGGTGGATTTTCCCGCCCGCTTCCAGCTGGTGGGTGCCATGAATCCCAGCCCCTGCGGCCATTATGGCGACGGCCAGACCCGCTCCAGCCCGGATCAGACCTTGCGCTATCTGGGCAAGCTCTCCGGCCCCTTTCTCGATCGGTTCGATCTGACGGTAGAGGTCCCGCTCTTGCCCAGGGGGAGCCTGACCGGCAAGGCGGAGCGGGGGGAATCGAGCCAGCAGATACGCGAACGGGTGCTGGGGGCGCGAGAGCGCATGCTGAGTCGCAGCGGAAAACTCAACAATCTGCTGGATAGTCGTGAAATCGAAGATGTTTGCAGATTATCGCCACAGGATGCCGAGTTTCTGGAGGGTGCAATCCAGAAGCTGGGGCTCAGCATCCGGGCCTGGCACCGCATCCTGCGGGTATCGCGCACCATCGCCGATCTGGCGGGACACGCCACCATCGAGAGAGCGCATCTGATCGAAGCCCTGGGCTATCGTGCCATGGACAGGCTGTTGTCACGGCTGCGCGGGGGCCAGTGAGAGGGGGAACGGCAGCAGCCACCTCCCGACCCGGAAAGGGCGCCACCATGGTCTAGTCGTGGGCCGGCTGATATTATGGCAACAGATCTGACCACTTGGTTGCCATCCACCGATACGAAGACGGATTCCACCATGCCCAACAAGCTGATAGAGCGACTGCGCGGCAGCCTCTCGACCCTGCTCTATTTCATCAACACCCTGTTCTGGTTTGTCCCCGTCCTGCTGCTTGGCCTCATCAAGCTGCTGCTGCCCTTCAAGGGGGCGCGACGTCTCTGCAACACCCTCCTGGACGGCTGCGCCACCCACTGGATAGGTTTTAACAATCTGATCCAGAAAACCATCATCAACACCCCTTTCGATGTGGTCGGAGTGGACAAAGGGCGCCGGAATGAGTGGTATATGGTGATTGCCAACCATCAATCCTGGGTCGACATACTGATACTGCAGCGGATTTTTAATCAAAAAATCCCCTTCCTGAAGTTTTTCCTCAAGAAAGAACTGATTTGGGTACCTTTTCTCGGTCTGGCATGGTGGGCACTCGACTTCCCCTTCATGCGACGTTATTCCCGCAAGTTCCTGGAAAAACACCCGCATCTGAAGGGAAAAGACATAGAGACCACGCGAAAGGCCTGTGCCAAATTCCGCCACATTCCGGTGAGCGTGATGAATTTCGTCGAGGGCACCCGCTTCACCGCCAGCAAGCACGACAAACAGGGCGCTCCCTATCGTCACCTGCTGCACCCGAGGGCGGGTGGCGTCGCCTTCACCCTGGCGGCCATGGGGGATCAGCTGCACAAACTGGTGGATGTCACCATCGCCTATCCAGGCGGCATCCCCAGCTACTGGGACTTCATGTGCGGTCGAGTCAGGGAGATCAAGGTTCGGGTCCGCTTTCTGCCGATCGAACGCAATCTGGTGGGGGATTACTTCAATGACCCCGAGTTCCAACAAGAGTTTCAGCAGTGGCTGAACGGGATCTGGTGCGAGAAAGACCAGACCCTGGGCCAGCTACTGGCGGACAAGACGCAGTAAGACACTCATGCTAAGCCTGCTCCCCGGCCCCCTGGTGCTGCTCATCAGCACCGGCCTGGCCATATTGTTTACCGCCCTGTGCGCCAGCCTGATCCTGCTGGTGTCCCTGGCCAAGCTGCTGCTCCCCGTGCCGGCCTTCGGTCGTGCCTGCAGTCGCCTCAACAACCGTTTCATGCGCCTGTGGCTCGGCTGCAACGCCCTGGTGATCCGCCTCACCACCCGCATCGACTGGCAGGTGGAGGACGACACCCGGCTACGCAAGGATGGCTGGTATCTCATCATCAGCAACCACCTGAGCTGGACCGACATCGTCGTGCTGGGCCATCTCTTCCGCGACCGGCTGCCGGTGCCCAAGTTCTTCATGAAGCACGAGCTCATCTACATCCCGCTGCTGGGGCTCGCCTGCTGGGGGCTGGACATGCCCTTTATGCGCCGCTATTCGAGAGAGTTTCTGCTGCGCAATCCGCACCTGCGGGGCAAGGACATCGAGACCACCCGCAACGCCTGCGAGAAGTTTCGCCACATCCCCACCACCGTCATCAACTTCGTGGAGGGGACCCGCTTCACCGAACAGAAGCGTGACGCCTCCCGCTCCCGCTTTCGCCACCTGATGCCGCCCAAGGCGGCCGGGCTCGCCTTCACCCTGGCGGCCATGGGCGATCAGTTCGACAGCCTGATCAACGTCACCATCAGCTACCCGGACAACACCGAGACCCCCTTCAAGGACTTCCTGATGGGGCGGATGAAGCGCATCCGGGTGCGGATCGAGGAGCTGCCGGTGGACGAGCAACTGGTAGGGGATTACTTCAACGACAAGCAGTTCAAGCGCGGCTTCCAGGAGTGGCTGAACCAGCGCTGGCAGGAGAAGGACGAAATACTGGAAGGCTGGCAGCGGGCTCAGGCGCCCATCCCATTGACCGCCAAGGAGAGCGCCGACGCCAGTTCGGGCAGCTGATCCTCGCTGAACACGGCGATGCCGTGGCGGCGCAGCAGGGCGGTGGTCTTGCCCTCGCCCGCCACCGAGACCCCTTCGAAGCGGCCGTTGTAGATACGGCCGCTGCCGCAGGAGGGGCTCCCCTCTTTCAGCAGGGCGAAGCGAATGCCCTGCTGCTGGCAGAGCGCCAGCGCCAGGGCGGCGCCGCGATCGAACTCGGTCGTCACATCCAGCCCGCTTTCGGTGACTACAGACTCACCCTGCCGCTCGGCGGGTGGTCGCGGGGTCGGCAGCCCCCCCGCCACCTCGGGACAGAAGGCCAGCACCCGCCCCTCGGCGCCCAACTCGGCCAGCCAGTCGCTGATGATGCCCTTGCTGCGGCCGTCGTAGCGCACCGGCTGGCCCAGTAGACAGGAGCTGACTAAGATTTTTTCCTTCACACCTGTGCCTTATGAATTTTATTAAAGCCAACCCACCCGGTACTTTTTGCTGTTTCAACAATGAAATCCATATCTATTAGATCGCCATCGGGCAGTAGCTCTTCACTAATTTCTATAGAGCCATAAAAGCACTGTTCATGGTCTGCCCATCCGACAGCAGCAAGAGTGTAAACTTGCATTCCTTCATGCAAACGAAGCCCTGAAAATGGTGCGAAAGGCAAGTTAAGCTCTTTGGAACCACTGCAAAAACAGGTCTTATCTACATCCCGCACAATTAATGAAAGCTTCACTTTGTAATTCATAGCAATAGCGCTCTCTTCATGCCTCAGCCCCGTTCATCACCTGATCGAACATCACGCAGCAGGGGCTCTCCAGCCGGTAGAGAATGGCGGGCCGCTGCTTGCCGGTACGCTTGCGGCCGGTGTCCGTCAGGATGTCGGCCCGGTGGATCCGCTTGCGAAACGCCGCCGTGTTCATGGGGGTCTGCAGGATGATCTCGAAGGCGCGCTGCACCTCGGAGAGGGTGAACTCCGACCCCAGCAGGTGCAGCGGCAAGGTGCTGTAACGGCTCTTGATGCGCAGCCGCTCCAGCCCCATGGCGATGAGCTGGGGATGGTCGAAGGCGAGTTGCAGGTTGGGCAGGTCATCCAGAGGGTGCCAGCAGCCGCGCACGGCGCCGGCCTCGGGCTCCGCCAGGCACAGGTAGACGAGGGTGGTGGACCAACCCCGGGGATCCCGCTCCAGGTTGCCGAGGGTGCAGACCTGCTCGCTGTAGCACTGCGCCAGCCCCCACTGCGCCAGCAGGCGGTGGCGGGCGGCATCCAGATCCCGATCCCGGGTCTCGTCGATGCGCAGGGCCGGCAGCTGCCAGCAGTGGGCAAAGGGGGGGCGATCCCGGGTTTCGAGGAGCAGTTCGAGCCGCTCCTCGCGCAACCGCAGCACCACCATATCCAGACTCATTCTCGGCATCCTGGTCGACATGCTCGCCTTCTAATAATGTTTGGTAGATAATATCACAAGAATATTATGTGCAGGAGTCACCCATGGGAACCATCGCCAGCCTGGATATTGATGCGCAGAAGGGGTTTACTCCGCTCTGTCCGAACGAGCTGCCCGTCGCAGGCGGGGATGATATTGTGGCGGCGCTCAACGCCCAGGCCGCCCTCGCCACCCTGCGAGTCGGCAGCAAGGACGCCCACCCCGCGAACGCTGCCTGGGTCGTGAGCGAGCCGGCCGCCATGCTGCAACCGCTGGATCTGCCCAACGCCGACCTCACCTGGCCGGCCCATTGCGTGCCGGGCACCCCTGGCTTCGAGCTGCTCGACGGCCTGCCCGCCCCCATCGACTACGACTTCTTCGTCTGGAAGGGGGTCGAGCCGGATCTGCACCCCTATGGCGCCTGCTACCACGACCTCGCCGAGCGTCGCAGCACCGGGCTCATCGAGTTCCTGCAGGCCCGCGGCGTCGCGACCGTGCTGGTCGGCGGCCTCGCCACCGACTACTGCGTCAAGACCAGCGTGCTGCAACTGCTCCGCGCCGGCTTCCGGGTCATCGTCCACCTCGATGCCTGCCGCGGTATCGCCCCCGAGACGATCGCCCAGGCCCGTGCCCAGATGATCGAGGCCGGCGCCGAGCTGGCCCAGACCCTGGCCGATGTACAACGCCTGCTGGACGCCTGATATGCCCCCGATCCTCAACAGCCTGCTCGACACCGATGCCTACAAGCTGCACATGCAGCAGGCTGTGTTCCATCGCTACCCGGATGCCGAGGTGGTGGCCGAATTCCACAGCCGCAACGAAGAGGATCTGCTGCCCATGATGGGCGAGATCGAGGAGCAGCTGCGCCTCGCCGGCTCCCTGCGGCTGACCCGACCCGAGCTCGATTTTCTGGCCGAGCGCCCCTTCTTCACCCCGGATTATCTGGATCACCTGCGCCGCAAGCCGCTGGATGCCTCCCTGCTCAAGGTGTTCGAGCAGGATGGCCGCATCAATGTGCGGGTCGAAGGGCCCTGGCAGGACGTCATCCTGTGGGAGATCCCGGTGCTCGCCATCATCAGCGAGATGCGCAACCGCTTCCGCTACCCCCAGTTCGGCGTCAGCCAGGCACTGGAGCGGCTCGACCAGAAGATCGACAAGCTGGAACGGGAGCTGAGCCGGGAGGAGATGACCGAGTTCAACCTCATCGACTTCGGCACCCGCCGCCGCTTCTCCCATGCGGTGCAGGATGCCGTGGTGGGCCGCCTCCAGGATCGGCTGCCGGCGTTTCGCGGCACCAGCAACTACCAGCTGGCCCAGAAATACCGGCTGCCGGCGGTGGGCACCCAGGCCCACGAGTGGTTCCAGGCTCACCAGCAACTCGGCTTCCCGCTGGAACTCAGCCAGCGCGCGGCCCTCACCAGCTGGCTGGACGAGTTCACCAACCACCTCGGCATCGCCCTGACCGACTGCATCACCATGGATGCCTTCCTGCGCGACTTCGACTTCGAGCTGGCGAGCCGATATCAGGGGTTGCGCCACGACTCCGGTGACCCCGTGGTCTGGGGCGAGAAGGCCATCAGCCACTACCAGCGCCTCGGTATCGATCCCGCCACCAAGACGCTGGTCTTCTCCGACGGCCTCGACCTCGACAAGGCAGTCCGGCTGTTCCGCCACTTCAGTGGTCGCATCAACACCAGCTTCGGCATCGGCACCAAGCTCACCTGCGATCTGCCAGGCGTCACCCCGATGAACATCGTCTTCAAGCTGATGGAGTGCAACGGCGGCCCGGTCGCCAAGATCTCCGACAGCCCGGGCAAGACCCTGTGCCGGGACGCGGACTTCATCCGCAACCTCAAGCAGGCCTTCCACGTCGGGGTATAAGACGCCTTTTTGAGTGTCCCATCTTGCGCACTGCGCCGATGGCCCCCTACCATGACTCACCTGAAAGGTCCGGCCCCCGTCGGACCTTTCGCTTGTTCGAACGCCAGACCACAAGGAACCACTCATGACCTCCAGATGGATATTCGCCCTCACCACCCTGCTCGCCAGCCTGAGCGCCGTCGCCGCCGAACCGCTGCGGGTCTCCGCCATCCCGGACGAAGCCCCCACCGAGCTGCAGCGCAAGTTTGCCCCCCTGGGTGACTACCTGGCCGAGAAAACAGGCCGCGAGGTGGTGTTCGTGCCGGTCAACGACTACGCCGCCGTGGTCGAGGCGCTGGCCGCCGGCAAGCTGGACATGGCCTGGCTCGGGGGCTTCACCTATGTGCAGGCACACCGCCGTGCCGACAAGGTGGTACCCCTGGTGCAGCGTCAGGAAGATGCCCAGTTCACCTCCAAGTTCATCGCCAATGCCGACAGCGGCATCAAGACCCTGGCCGACACCAAGGGCAAGGACTTCGCGTTCGGCTCCCCCTCCTCCACCTCCGGTCACCTGATGCCACGCCACTTCCTGGCCGAGCAGGGCATCAACCCGGAACGTGACTTCGCCCACGTCGCCTTCTCCGGCGCCCACGACGCCACCGTCGCCTGGGTCGCCTCCGGCAAGGTGCCGGCCGGTGCGCTCAACGCCTCCGTGTGGGAGAAACTGGTGGAAGAGGGCAAGGTCGACACCACCAAGGTCAAGGTGATCTGGACCACCCCGACCTACTTTGACTACAACTGGACAGTACGCGGTGATATGGATCCGGCCCTGCAAGAGAAGATCAAGCAAGCCTTCCTCAGCCTGGATCCGGCGGTGCCCGCCCAGGCCGAGATCCTCAAGCTGCAACGCGCTACCCGCTTCATCGAGACCAAGCCCGAGAATTACCTGGGCATCGAAGCCGCCGCCACCCAGGCCGGCCTGCTGAAGTGATCGCCGTCGCGCTGGACGGGGAAGGATTGCGGCTCGGCCAGAGCCGCATCCTGCAGCCGTTCAACCTGCAGATAACGGCAGGCGAGTGCGTGGCCATCATAGGGCCGAGCGGCGCGGGCAAGACCAGCCTGCTGCGGCTGCTCGGCACCGAGCTGCGCGGCGAAGGCAGGCTCACCCTCTGGGACCAGGATCCCTGGACCCTCTCCACCCGGGACCGCCAGCGGCTGCGCAGCCGGATCGGCATGGTCTGGCAGCAACCGCCGCTGCCCGCCTCCCAGCAGGTGGTGACCGCCGTGCTGGCCGGCCGGCTCGGTCAGTGGTCCCTCGGCCGTTCCTTACTCTCCCTGCTGCGCCCCTGCGACCCCGAAGGCGCGCTAGCCGAGCTGGCGCGCCTCGGCCTCGCCGACAAGTGGCAACAGCGCTGCGGCGAGCTCTCCGGTGGCCAGTTGCAGCGGGTCGGCATCGCACGGGTGCTCTATCAGCAGCCGGATCTGATCCTGGCGGACGAGCCCGTCTCCGCCCTCGATCCCGTGCTCGCCCAAGGCAGCCTGGATGCCCTGCTGGCACAGGCCCGCGCCCGGGGCAGCACACTCATCGCCAACCTGCATGCGGTCGAGCTGGCGCTCGGCCGTTTCCCCCGCATCATCGGCCTGCGGGAGGGGCGAGTGCTGTTCGACTGTCCGGCGGCGGCCGTCACCCCGGCCATGCTGGCCGAGCTCTACGCCGGTGATGACGAGGCGGCGGCGTGTTCAATTTGACTAGCCGCTGGCGCCATCCCCTGCCCTGGTTGCTGCTGCTCATCGGCTACAGCCTGTGGCAACAGGCCGACGGCTGGCTCGGCCTGTTCGACGGCCAGAGCTGGCGGCAGATGGGCAACTTCCTCGCCACCAGCTGGCCGCCCCGCATGGATCGGGACTTCCTCGTCCTGACCCTGACCGCGACCCTGGAGAGTCTGGCGGTGGCGACATTGGGACTGGCGGGCGCCCTGCTGCTCGGCGTGCCGTTCGCCCTGCTCGGCTCCCGCGCCCTGTCGCTGGCCGAACTGGGGCCGGTGCCCAGCCCGCTGCGCGGCGCCTTGCGGGCCCTCTCGCGCCTCGTCGCCATCGTGCTGCGCAGCCTGCCCGAGCTCATCTGGGCGCTGCTGTTCGTGCGTCTGTCGGGGCTCGGGCCGCTCGCCGCCATCCTGGCCATCGCCGTCAGCTACGGCGGCATGCTGGCCAAGGTCTACAACGAGATCATGGAGAGCGGTGCCCTGCAACCGGCCCGCGCCCTGCTGCTGGGCGGTAGCGGCCGGCTGCAGGCGCTCTGGTACGGCGTGCTGCCTGCGGTGCGTCAGGAACTGCTCTCCTACACCGTCTACCGCTGGGAGTGCGCCCTGCGCGCCTCCGTCATCATGGGCTTCGTCGGCGCCGGCGGGCTCGGTCAGCAGCTCGAACTCTCCCTGCGCATGTTTGCCGGTGGCGAGGTGGTGACCCTGCTGCTGGCCTTCATCCTGCTGGTGACGCTCGCGGATGGCCTCAGCGCCTGGCTGCGCCACAGCCGCTCCCCCGGCCTGCTGTTGCTGATCTGCCTGGGGCTGGCCGCTGTCCTCGCGCTGTATCAGCTCGACTGGCGCATGCTGAGCTTCTCACTGGGGGGCCTGGGCACCTTCCTGGGGGAGTTTTTGCGACCGGACTGGTCATGGCCCTTCCTCAAGACAGTGGCTATGGGCCTGCTCGATACGGTGCAGATGGCGCTGCTAAGCACCCTCTTCAGCGCCCTGCTGGCCCTGCCGCTGGCCTGCCTCGCGCGCCACTGCTGGCCGCTGCGGCTGCTGTTCAACCTGCTGCGCTCCGTGCCCGAACTCATCTTCGCCAGCCTGCTGGTGATCGCGGTCGGACTGGGGCCGGTGGCGGGCATACTGGCGCTGACCCTGCACACCACCGGGGTGCTGGCGCGGTTGTTCGTGGAGACCCTGGAGAACGCGGATCCCGCCCCTCGCCTCGCCTTGCAGCTGAGCGGGGCCGGCCCTACGGCCTGCTTCTGGTACGGGGTGTTCCCCCTGGTGGCGCGCCAGTGGCTGGCCTACAGCCTCTATCGCGGCGAGATGAACCTGAGGGCCGCCACCATACTCGGCGTGGTTGGCGCCGGCGGCCTGGGACAGCAGCTCTATGTCTCGCTCAGCCTGTTCCGCTACGACCAGACCGCCACCCTGCTGCTGGCCATACTGCTGCTGGTCTGGCTGGCGGAGGCCCTCAGCCGCCGCACCCGTTTGCCTCGCCCGGCCCCCAGCCAGCGGGATTGCCAGATCTGAGGCCCGCCTTACATGGCCCTGATAAACAAAAAGCCCGCCGGTTTGCACCGGCGGGCCTTTTTTCACGAGGTCAGTCTGGATCAGTCTTTCTTCGCCAGCAGGAATTGCACCAGCTGGTTGAACTGTTCCTGGGAGGTGATGGATTCGATTTTCACCATGTACTTGCCGTTCACCAGGAAGGCCGGCACGCCGCGCACGTTGTAGCTCTCGGTGTTGCGGTCGAACTGGGAGACCATGCCGGAGACGGCGAAGCTGTCGACAGCACCGTCGAACTCCTCGGCCGGCACGCCGTTGTCCACGAAGATCTGCTTCACGTCACCACGGCTCTGGGGGATCTGGCGCTGGGTGTGGATCTTGTCGAAGATGGCCGGGGTCAGCTTGCCTTCCACGTTCAGCAGATTGGCGACGGCGTAGGCACGCTGCATCTCGGGACCCATTTCACGGCCCAGGAAGGCCACCGGGTTCTTCTTCATCGGCACGCCTTCCGGCAGGCTCTTCTTCAGATCCTCGGCAATCGGCTCGAACTTGGCGCAGTGCGGGCAGAAATAGGAGAAGAACTCCATCACTTCCGGCTGGGCGCTGCCGGTCTGGCTGACCACGTCATAGTTGACACCTTCCTTGAATTGCGGGGCGGCGTGAACCATGGGGATCATCAGCATGGCAGCGAGGAAAAATAGTACTTTTTTCATGACGTTTCCTGTTAAGGGATCACTGTGAGGCACGCCCGGCGAACCGAAGCAGTCCAAGCCTATTGCCTCACCCTCGTGCCGTCAATGGCAAAGGCAGACAGGCGGGACCGCCATCCCGCCTCCCACGGGCACCTTGCCGCTGTGGCAATGGTGCGGGCGACACCACCAGCGGACGCCCCGTGGCGTGGCGATCTGCCGGGTTCACGCCCCTACCACTGCGGCATCAGGCTGAGCGGCGGGGCCTTCAATGCCTCGAGCTGATCATGCAGGGTCGCAATCTGCTGGCGCCAGTAGTGTTCGGTGTTGAACCAGGAGAAGTGGCGGGGGAAGGCGGGATCTTCCCAGCGTCTTGCCAGCCAGGCCATGTAGTGGACGATGCGCATGGCACGCAGCGGCTCGATGAGCGCCAGCTCCCGCGGGTCGAACTCCATGAACTCCTCATACCCCGCCAGCAGGGTATCGAGCTGGATCTGCTGCTCATGACGCTCCCCGTTCAGCATCATCCAGAGATCCTGGATGGCGGGGCCGGTGCGGCAATCGTCGAGGTCGACAAACAGGGGGCCGTCACGCCACAGGATGTTGCCCGGGTGGCAGTCCCCATGCAGGGAGATGCGCGCCACGTCCAGGGTCATGGCGTCGCATACGTGCCGGATCAGCTCGTCCAGCACCCCGAAGAAGGACTTGGCCAGCCCGCTCGGCAACCACTCGCCTGCCGCCAGCAACTGACGCGGCTCGTGCAGCATGCTCTCCACATCCAGCGGAACCCGGTGATGAAAGGCATGGCTGGCACCGACGCTGTGAATGCGACCGAGGTAACGCCCCACCCACTCCAGCTGGTCCAGGTTGTCCACCTCGAACTGACGCCCCCCGACGCTCTGCCAGATGGCAAACGGGTAGCCCTGATGCTCCAGCAGGGTCTCGCCGGCAAAGGCAATGGGAGCGGCGACCGGGATCTCAGCTTCACAGAGGCGAGCGGCAAACGCGTGCTCTTCTAGGATCTGTGCCCGGCTCCAGCGACCGGGGCGGTAGAACTTCACCACGTAGCGACGGCGATCCTCATCCTGGAACTGATAGACGCGGTTCTCGTAACTGTTGAGCTCGATAAGGCCGGAGTCGATGCGCAAGCCGCTGAGATCGATGGCATCCATGATGAGATCGGGATTGAGGTCGGAATAGTTGAAACGCATGTCATCCACCATAGAAAAGGGGCGCTGTTGCGCCCCATTCTATCACCACTGTCTGCCGTTTCCGTGCATGGCGGTGCGCCTTGCCGTCACAACCTGCTGATAAACTTGCTCGGTTGGCGCAAGGTCCCCTTGCTGTCATCCGGCGCCGCGCCTTCCCGCTTGAGCACGAACTGGACGTCCAGAGTGGGGCGCTTCAGGTTGAAGGGATCCACCGCCAGGCTCACCGGCAGGGTATAGATCTCGCCCGCCTTCAGTGTCACCTCGCGGGGTCCGAACCACTGGTACTCCGGCAGCCCTTCCACGTCCAGCCGGTAGGTCTGGGAGTTCAGGGTCTTGTTGAGGATCTTCAGGGTATAGGTGTTCTCGATGAGCCCCTCGCTGTTTTCCCGGAACAGCTGGTTGCGATCCCGCAGGATGTCGAGCCCCATGGGCATGATGGACATGGCGTTATAGACGAAAACCCCCAGCATGACGACCATCACCAGGCCATAGCCAATCAGCTTGGGCCGCGCCACCTGGGTTTCACTGTGGGCCAGCTTGTGCTCGGTGGTGTAACTGATGAGCCCTTTCGGATACCCCATCCGCTCCATGGTCTGGTCGCAGGCGTCGACACAGGCGCCGCAGTTGATGCACTCGTACTGCAGACCGTCACGGATGTCGATGCCGGTCGGGCAGACCTGCACGCAGAGGTCGCAGTCGATGCAGTCCCCCAGCCCCAGAGCCTTGGGATCGGCCTTGCGACCACGGGCACCGCGGGTCTCGCCACGCTGGCTGTCATAGCCGACGATGTAGGTGTCCTTGTCGAACATGGCGGACTGGAAGCGGGCATAGGGGCACATGTGGATACACATGATGGCGCGCATCCAGCCGGCGTTGCCATAGGTGCAGGCGGCAAAGAACAGCACCCAGAAGATGACCCAGCCTCCCGCCTGCAGGGTGAAGAAATCGGGCACCAGGTGGAAGACATCCTGGAAGTAGGCGACGAAGGTCAGCCCCGTGCCCAGCGACAGCAGGATCCAGGCCAGGTGCTTGGCGCCCTTCCGGGCCAGCTTCTCGCCGCTCCAGGGCGCCGCATCCAGCTTGCGACGCTTGTTGGCGGCCCCTTCCAGCTTCTCCTCGAACCAGATGAACAGGAAGGTCCACACCGTCTGGGGACAGAGGTAGCCGCACCAGACCCGGCCCAGGAAGGTGGTCACAAAGAAGAGGGCGAAGGCCGCGATCATGAAGACCCAGGCCAGCAGGGTGAGATCCTGCGGCCAGATGGTGGCACCGAAGATATGGAACTGCTGGTGCTCCAGATCGAACAGCACCGCCTGACGGCCGTCATAACGCAGCCAGGGCAGGAGGACAAAGAGCGCGACGAAGAACCAGCCCATGGCCTTGCGCACCCGCTGCCAGTAGCCGGTCTGGGAGCGGACATAGATGCGGTTGCCGGGGTTGAACCTGTCATCTCCCGCCTTGAAGGTGTTGGGATTGAAAGTCCCGGTGACGTCACCGGTCACATCCTTGATGTCGATCTTGTCCTTGTCGGCCATTGCAACACATCGCTCCACTCATATTGTTATGAAAGCGATTATATCTTAAACAACCTGCTAATTGTGTGGGTTAAATGTATCTATAGTTCGAGTCCCGTCGCAATTTCAGGCAACAAAAAAGGCCCATAGCCAGTTGACTATGCGCCTTTTCACAGATTCTCTTGAAACCTTTCTCTGATGGCGATGTGACGGCCGGATTACTTGATGCCGCGGGCCTTGAGCAGGGCCTCCTTGAAGTCGGGCACGTGATCCTTGGCCAGCCCCGGGATCATCGCCTGCTTGTCGGATTCCCGCATCTTGAGGTGGTAGATCAGCATGTCGTCGGTCAGTGCGGACAGGGGACCGTCAAATCCCGCCTCCTCGGCCAGTTTGGCAACAAACTGCACCAGGCTGAGATCCTGCTCCTTGATCCAGGCAGGCTGCAGCAGTTCCAGCAGCTCTTCGATACGATGACATTGCATAGACGACCTCTTTAATCTGTCTTGTGAAACTCAGGCAACCTTACCCATCAAGGCTACTTCGATACGATCCCGGCCATTATGCTTGGCCTGATAGAGCGCCGCATCCGCTTTCTGGATAAGCTCGGCAATGGAGTGATGCTGATCCGGCACCAGGGTCGCCACCCCGAAGCTGCAACTGACCCGCCCCGAGACCCGGGATTTGTGGTGGGGAATGCCGAGGGCTCGCAACGAGGTACGCACCTGCTCGGCGATCTGCATGGCCCCCTGCAAGGTGGTGCAGGGCAGCAGCAGGGCGAACTCCTCTCCGCCGTAACGGGCAGCGAGATCGTCTTCCCGCCGCAGCACTTCGGCCAGCAGGCTCGCCACCTGTTGCAGGCACTGGTCCCCCACCTGGTGACCATAGTGATCATTGAACTGCTTGAAGTAGTCCACATCCACCAGCACCAGAGAGAGAGGCGCCCTGGCCCGGTGACAGCGACGCCAGGCGCGCGCCAGGGAGTCGTCGAGATGGGCCCGGTTGGCGATGCCGGTCAGACCGTCGAGGCGGGACGTGAGCTTGAGGTGCTCGGAGACCGCCTTCAGCTCGGCCACCAGATCCGCATTGGAAAAACTGTGGTAGAGAGAGGCCACCTGATCCCGCCGCAGGCGCCGCAGCAGGGTCGGCAGAAAGACGAACAGATATCCCGCCAGCATGCAGGAGACGATACGCTCCTGGGTGTTGCCGCCACTGAGCTCGAACAACATGGCAAACCCGAGGGGCAGCACGGCCCCATAGAGGGTACGACGGCTGCCGAACAGCATGATGGCGCTGCCGGTCAGGATCAGGCTGGAGAGCATCATCATGGCGGCACGATAGGTGTCGGGCAGCTTGTCCATGTAGAGAAGCACGCCCAGTGCCCAGATGATGGAGGTGATGGTCACCCCGACAAAGAGCTCGCGCTCGAGCACCGGCAGCGGAAGCTCCGCCAGCCTGGGCTGGCGCCAGCGCAAATGCCACCAGCGCCCCAGCAACAGCAGCAGGACCAGACCGAGCCAGCCCAGCGACTCGCTGGCCGGCAGGTAATCGTGGAACAGCAGGCTCCAGCTGATCGCCAGCAGCCCCAGGCAAGGCAGGCTGAAGGAGGCGTGGGTATAGAGCTGGACCATGATGGCCCGCCGCACCTGATATTTCACACTCTGTGTCAACTGGGTACTCCCTGTACAAGAGCCGCACAGTTTAACACTCCCCTTTCCTGCTCAACAATCAATCGACCGCTATTAAGCTGCCACTCAGCGCGTCCTCTCCCGTACAGGCCCCGACAGACCCTTTTCTGCAGGGTCGAAAGGCGCAGCCCTCCCTCACCCTTTCTCCAGCTCGTCGAGGATGGGGCACTGGGGATTCGCATCTCCGTGACAGCAGCTCACCACCTCCTCGAGGGCGCTGAGCATGGCTTGCAAACCGGCGATGCGGGAGCGCAGATCGACGATTTTCTCCTGGGCCAGCTTCTTCACCTGGGCACTGGTTCTGTGCTCGTCCCGATAGAGCGCCAGCAGCTCCTGACACTCCTCCAGATTGAAGCCGGTCTCCCGCGCCCGCTTGACGAAGCGCAGCTCCCGTAGGGAGGCATCCGTATAACTGCGATACCCGTTGTCGCTGCGCACTGGCGACGAGATGAGGCCGATGCTCTCGTAGTAGCGGATGGTCTTGGCGGTCAGGCCGGTGGCCTTGGCGACCTTGCTGATGTTCATGAATGACTCCTTTGGGATTCAGATGCACGCAGGCTGCCCGCCCGGGGCTGCCAGCGCTTCAATAACAGGGAATTGCTCAAGACGGTGATGCTGCTCAGGGCCATGGCCGCCCCCGCCAGTTCCGGGCTGAGGTAACCCAGTGCCGCCAGCGGAATGCCGATGATGTTGAACACGAAGGCCCAGAACAGGTTCTGCTGGATGGTGCGCCAGGTGGCCGCCGAGATGTCGATGGCATCGGCCACCAGCCGCGGGTCGGATCGCATGAGGGTGATGGAGGCGGTCTCCATCGCCACGTCGGAGCCGGAGCCCATGGCGATACCCACATCCGCCGCCGCCAGCGCCGGGGCGTCGTTTACCCCGTCTCCCACCATGGCGACCAGCCCGCTGGTTTGCGCCCGCAGCGCCTCCACTTTCTCCACCTTGCCGGCTGGCAGCACGGAGTCAAAGGCCCCGTCCAGCCCCAGCTTGGCGGCGATATGGGCCACCGGCGCCGGCGCATCACCGCTCACCAGCCAGCTGGCGATGCCGCGCTGGCGCAGGGTGGCGATGGCATCCGGACTCTCCGGGCGCAGGGTATCGGCCAGCGCCGCAATGCCAGCCACCACGCCGTCGATGGCCACCCAGACCCGGGTCGCGCCGTCGGCAGGCTGTTTATCCTGCGCGGGCACCTCAATGCCGAGCTGGGCCAGCAAAGAGCCATTGCCGATGGTGACCGTATGACCGGCGACCTGACCGACAATACCGGCACCGACCCGCACCTCCACCGCCTCCGGCTGGGGCAGCGTAGTCTCCTTGTCGACCGCCTCGCGCATGGCCAGTGCCAGCGGGTGTTCACTCGCCTGCTGCAGGGCGGCAGCGAGGCACAGTTGCTCGTCGTTGCCGCTCCAGCTGGCCAGCACGGGCCTGCCCTGAGTGAGCGTACCTGTCTTGTCGAAGATCAACGCCTTGATGGCGTGGGCCTTCTGCAGGGTATCCACGTCTTTTATCAGAATGCCGTGGCGCGCCGCCACCCCGGTACCGGTGACGATGGCCGCCGGTGTCGCCAGCCCCAGCGCACAGGGGCAGGCGATCACCAGCACGGCCACCGCCGCCAGCAGCGCCTGACCGAAGTCGTTACTGATGGCGTACCACACCAGCAGGGTGAACAGGGCGATGGCCATCACCACCGGCACGAACACGGCGGAGACCTTGTCCACCAGCTGTTGCAACGGGGCCTTGCCCATCTGGGCGTTCTCTACCAGCGCGATGATCTTGCTGAGACTGGAGTCCTCCCCCACCGTAGTGGCTTCAATTTCCAGCACGCCGGAGCGGTTGATGGCACCGCCCAGCACCTTGTCGCCCTCACCGCGGGGCACCGGCAGGCTCTCACCGGTGAGGATCGACTCGTCCAGCTCGCTCTCGCCGCTCACGATTCTGCCGTCCACCGGCACCCGTTCCCCCACCAGCACCCGCAGCCTGTCGCCGCGCAGCACCTCGTCGATGGCGACGCTCTGCCAGCGCTCGCCGCGCCAGACGGTGGCGGTTTCCGGCCGCAGCGCCATCAACTCGCGAATGGCGGACTGGGTGCTGCGTCTGGCTCGCGCTTCCAGCAGTTTTCCGAGGGAGATCAGGGTAATGATGATGGCACTCGCCTCGAAGTAGAGTTGGCCACTGGCGGCCACCCCCAGATTAAGCAGCAGATAGAGGCTGTAGAAGTAGGCCGCACTGGTACCGGTCGCCACCAGCACATCCATGTTGGCGGAGCGGTTCTTGATGGCGAGCCAGGCGCCGCGATAGAAGCGGGCCCCAATCCAGAACTGCACCGGGGTGGCGAGCAGCAGCTCCAGCCAGGCGGGCAGATGCCAGGGGAACAACCCGGCCATGGCCAGCATCCCCGCCAGCAGCGGCAGGGTAAGCAAAGCCGAGACGATAACCCGGGTTTGCGCCTGACGGGCGCTGGCGGCCTCCTGCGCTTCCCGCTCCAGCAACTGCTGGCGGCGGCCGCTGGCCGAGCCCTGCGCCAGTTGGGCGCCAAAGCCGAGGGCCTCGATCTGCTCGCGCAGGGCCGCGGGCGTCTGCACCCCGGGTACCAGCACGATACGAGCCTGCTCGATGGAAAAGTTGACGTCGGCGGAGATGACGCCGGGCAGCGCCGCCAGCATCTTGTTCAGGCGGGCCGAGCAACCGGCACAGGTCATGCCGGTGATTTGAAACAGGATGGTCTCACTGCCGTAGTCGTAACCCTGCGCCTTGATGCTCTCCAGCACCGCCGGCAAACGGTCAGAGCTGGCCAGCTCGATGGCGGCTTGCTCCAGTGCGAAGTTGACGGTGGCCGATACCCCATCGAGCTTGTTTAGGGCGGTCGTGATGCGGCCGGCGCAATTGGCGCAGCTCATGCCGCTGAGCGGCAACTGCAGATGAATGGGTGATTGAAGATGAGTGGTCATTTTGTTCCTCCCCGGAACCCGTCGGCCGAAACCCGCGCCGATGAACAAACCTTAACCTTTACTGTAAGGGCAAGCTCAAGTGAGCACACCGACTTTTTGTGATAATAAAAAACGGCGCCGTTGGGCGCCGTTGACGGGATCGGCTGCATGCCGATCTGTTCCCTTCTCCCCTCGCGGGAGAAGGGCCGAGGATGAGGGGGAAACCGGGTCGTCAGATACCGTACTGGGCGCGGTAAGCCTTCATGGCGGCCAGTTGCGCCGCCAGCTCCGGCTGTTCGGCCTGCTTCTCTTCCAGATACTGGATCAGATCGCTCATCTGGATGATGGCGATGATGTGGGCACCGTAGTCACGCTCCACTTCCTGAATGGCGGAGAGCTCGCCCTTGCCCTTCTCCTGACGGTCCAGCGCGATCAGCACGCCAGCCAGGGAGGCGCCGTTGGCCTGGATCAGATCCATGGATTCGCGGATGGCGGTGCCGGCAGTGATGACATCGTCCACCAGCATGATGCGCCCCTTGAGCGGGCTGCCCACCAGATTGCCACCCTCGCCGTGATCCTTGGCCTCCTTGCGGTTGAAGCACCAGGGCACGTCCACGTCGTGCTGCTCCACCAGCTGCACCGCGGTGGCGGAGGCGATGGGGATCCCCTTGTAGGCCGGGCCAAACAGCACGTCGAATTCGATGCCGGCATCCATCAGGGCGGCGGCATAGAAGCGGCCGAGACGGGCCAGATCGCGGCCGCTGTTGAACAGACCGGCGTTGAAGAAGTAGGGGCTTTTACGACCGGATTTCAGGGTAAATTCACCGAATTTGAGGACCTGTTTCTCCAGGGCGAACTCGATAAATTGACGCTGGTAGGCTTTCATTCTGGCTCCTTGCTTGGCTTGTCATTTACTTGTGTGGGGTATAAAAAAACGCGGTCAATGCCGCGTTTGCAGGATCTGTTGACGCTTCGTCACAGCCGCGACGGAGTCGGTTTTTGCGCAGAACTAGGCATGAGATGCGAAGTTTGGTAATCCAAACGAGGCATCGAATAACGACGTTATGCACAAAAACAGACCCGTCCCTACGGGTTGCGTGGCAAAGGATGCCATGCGTTGTTGCAGGACTTGCCAAGGGAATAACCATTGGCGGCATCCTGCGCCTAGCCTGGCATCCTTTGACACTGCAACGCGACTTGTGCCGAAACATCAACAGGTCCTGGTATCAGGAAAGTGACTGCTTCTGCAGCGCAATGATGTCGGCAATACCGCCCTTGGCCAGCGCCAGCATCGCCAGCAGCTCCTCGTGGGTGAAGGGCTCGGCCTCGGCGGTGCCCTGCACCTCGATGATGCGACCATCTTCGGTCATCACCACGTTCATGTCGGTCTCGGCGGCGGAGTCTTCGATGTACTCCAGATCGCAGATGGCCTCCCCTTCGAACATACCGACGGAGACGGCCGCGATCATCTGCTTGAGCGGGCTCTGTTTGATCAGCCCCTTCTCCACCATCCAGTTCAGCGCATCCACCAGCGCCACGCAGGCCCCGGTGATGGCGGCGGTACGGGTACCGCCGTCGGCTTGCAACACGTCGCAGTCAACGGTAATGGTGTGCTCGCCCAGGGCACTCAAGTCTACCGCCGCGCGCAGGGAGCGGGCGATCAGCCGGGAGATCTCCAGAGTGCGGCCACTCTGCTTGCCGGAGGCCGCTTCACGGTTCATCCGGGAGTGGGTGGAGCGCGGCAGCATGCCGTATTCGGCGGTTACCCAGCCCTGCCCCTTGCCTTTCAGGAAGCGCGGCACGCTGGTGTCGACGCTGGCGGTGCAGAGCACCCGGGTGTGGCCGAACTCCACCAGCACGGACCCTTCCGCATGCTTGGTGAAGTTGCGGGTGATGGTAACCGGACGCACCTGGGCGGCGCTGCGATCGCTGGGACGGGACATGGGACTGACCTCTGGGCTGGCTGAATTGGCGCAGGAGTATAAGCGATTGCTACTCAAATATCAGCCGCTAAAACCACCACGTCGGCTGACGGAGCAGGCCTGGCTGAGTATACTGGCCGCACACTTCATCAAGCCCGGAACAATCAATGATTCACAGCATGACCGCCTACGCCCGCAAGGAACTCAAGGGCGACTGGGGCACAGCCGTTTGGGAAATTCGTTCGGTCAACCAGCGCTATCTGGAGACCTACATTCGCCTGCCGGAACAACTGCGCAGCCTGGAGCCAGTCCTGCGCGAGCGTTTCCGTGCCAAGCTGCAGCGCGGCAAGGTGGAGTGCAACCTGCGCTTTGAGGCCGCCCAGGCCGCCGCCAGCCAGCTCCACATCAATGAAGAGCTGGCCAGGCTCATCATCGACAGCGCCAATTGGGTGATGAAAGAGGCGGGTCAGGGCCAGCTCAACCCGGTGGACGTGCTGCGCTGGCCGGGGGTCATGGCCGCCGCCGAGCAGGACATGGACGTGGTCGCCACCGAGCTGATGGCCGGCTTCGACCTGACCATGGACGACTTCCTCGCCTCCCGCGCCAGCGAAGGGGCCAACCTCAAGGCGCTGATCGAACAGCGTCTGGCCGGCATCCAGGTGGAAGTGAAGAAGGTGCGCGAACACCTGCCGCAGATCATCGAGTGGCAGCGCCAGAAGCTCACAGACCGTCTGGCCGAGGCCAAGGTGGAGCTGGATCCCGCCCGCATCGAGCAGGAGATAGTGCTGCTGGCCCAGAAGATCGACGTGGCCGAAGAGCTGGACCGTCTGGAGATGCACATTGGCGAGACCACCAAGATCATGAAGAAGGGAGGCGCCTGCGGCCGCCGCCTCGACTTCATGATGCAGGAGTTCAACCGCGAGTCGAACACGCTGGGCTCCAAGTCCATCAACGCCGAGGTGACCCAGTCCGCCGTCGAGCTGAAAGTGCTCATCGAGCAGATGCGCGAGCAGATCCAGAACATCGAGTGATCTCCCTCATCGATGCACCAGCCCCCGCCACCCGGGGGCTTTTTTATGCTCGTTTCCCGCAGCGCTCAGCCGCTTGACTGATGGCAGCCCCTAGCAAAGGGAGCCCGACCTGTACCATCACGCAAAGAGGGTCTGCCATGCAGACCCTCTCCTTCTTTTCTATGCATCCCCCACCCGCGCAGGCTAGACCGGTGACTTCAGCCTTCGGCTGCGCAGCAACAGGGGGAGCTGGTAGAGCACCAGGGCGCCCAGCACCAGGCCGGCGCCTGCCAGCTTGGCGGGGCCCAGCGGTTCGTCATAGAAGAGAGTGCTTAAGATCAGGGTCCAGACCGGTTCCAGCAGCATCAGCAGGGCGGCGTGGGCCGTGGTCATCCGGCTCAGGGCGTGGGTGAGCAGCCAGTAACGCAATGTGGTGGCGATCAGGACGCTGGCCGCAAACCAGCCCCAGATACCAGTGCCGATACTGGCGGGCCACTGCTCGGTCAGCAGGGAGAGCAGGGTGCCGAGCAGTCCGGTCACCGCCAACTGGATGCAGGTGAGCCAGGTAGGAGGGATGGACTGGGCGAAGTGGCGGTGCACCGCGAGCTGGACCCCCAGGGTTGCGGCCGCCGCCAGAAACCAGAACAGGGAGAGCGACACACCCCAGTGGGTGCTGCTGGAGAGCAGCAGCAGGCCAGCCACGGCGACGGGCAGGGTGAGCCAGTAGTGGCGGCCGGGTCTGGCCTTGAAGGCGGCCCAGGCGGCGAGCGGCGCCATCAGGGTGGCCACGCTCATGATGAAGGCGCCACTGCCGAGCGCATCGCTCTGGCTGATGGCGGTAACCCAGAACAGCAGGCTGGCCCCGAGCAAGGTGCCGCACCCGGCGGCGCGCAGCAGTTGTGAGCCACTGGGGGGCGGCTCGCGCAACCAGGCGAGCGGCAACAGCAGCAGGGCGGCCAGCAGGAAGCGGCTGCCGATAAAGGCGGCGGTGGGCAGTTCGCGAATCGCCTCTTTCGAGAAGAGCCAGCCAGCGGCGGCCAGCAGGGTGACCAGTATCATCAACAGCAGGGGAGCGCGGTTCATCGGAGCATCACAGGGTCAGGGGCAAAGGGCAGAGCATAAAGGAAAGAGGCGCGGATTGTCTCCCGGGGTTTGGCAGACATGCTGGCGGGGCGGCCACCACGCCGCCCCGCCTCAGCCGTCACTTTCCAGGCTGGCGAGGCAATGGGAGAGGGTGCGCGCCAGCGCCCCCTGGTTGCGCAGCACCACGGCGCGGGCCTGCTCCCCCATCTGGCGGCGAGTGCCCGCATCGGCGAGCAAGGCGTTCACCTTGTCGCCGAGCGCCTCGGCATCCGCCACCACGGCGGCGCCCCCCTGAGCCACCAGCTGGCGGGTGATGTCGCTGAAGTTGAAGTAGGCGGGGCCGGTCAGACAGGGCTTGCCGAGCGCCGCCGGCTCCAGCAGGTTGTGGCCACCAATCTTCACCAGGCTGCCGCCGACGAAGGCGAGATCCGCCGCCGCCAGCATCAGTGGCAGCTCTCCCATGGTGTCGCCGAGATAGACCTTGTCCATCTCGCTCACCGGCTTGCCCTGGCAGTGAGAGCGCCGCACGCAGCCGTAGGGGGTGCACAGCTCGGCCACCCGATCGAACCGCTCTGGATGGCGCGGCACCAGGATCAGCAGGGCGGAGGGATGTGCCTTGAGCACCCGATCGAAGGCGGCCAGCACCTGCTCGTCTTCCCCCTGATGGGTGCTGGCGGCGATCCAGACAGGTCGTGCCTCCCCCAGCTGCTGGCGCAGGGCACGGCCCCGGGCCTGCACCTCGTCGCCAAACTGGATGTCGAACTTGATGGAGCCGGTCACAGCCAGCCGCTCGCGGCCGATGCCCAGCCGATGGAAGCGGTCCGCATCGTCCTGATGCTGACACAGCAGGTGGGTCAGCGGGCGGCTCAGGGCATCGAAGGCGCCCTGAAAACGGGCATAACGCCGGCAGGATCGCTCCGAGAGCCGGGCATTGAGGATGGTCACCGGCAAATGGCGCGCCTCGCAGGCCGCCAGCCAGTTCGGCCACAGCTCTGTCTCCATCACCCAGAGGGCGCGGGGCTTGAAGGTGGCCAGAAATGCCGAGACGGCCCAGGGGTAGTCCAGGGGCGCATAGCGATGCACCACCAGATCCCCGAGCTTGGCCGCCTGCTCGGCGCCGGTGCGGGTGGTGGTGGTGAGCAAGATGGGCAAGGCGGGCTGCTCCGCCTTGAGGGCGCGGATGAAGGGGCTGATGGCCAGCGTCTCCCCCACGCTCACCGCATGGATCCAGAGGGGCGCCTCCTGCCCGGTGGCAGGCGCCCGCCCCAGGTGCTCGGCCCAGCGCTGGCCGAAGCCGGGCTTGCCTTTTTTGGGCCTGTAGAGCGCCAGCAGTGCCAGGGGCAACCCCAGGTGGATCAGCAGGTTGTAGAGCAACCGGTAGATCATGCTAGCTATTACCGGGTTTAGCAGCGGAGGATTCCACCGGCTGCCGCACTATGGTCAGATCTGCCGTTTCCCTACGCTCCAGCCGATTTCCCGCCTCGATGACCTGTTCCGGCATCAGCTCGATCAGGCACTTGAGGTGGCCGAACTTGCAGGTGCGCTTGAAGCAGGGGCGGCATTCGATGTTGGTGTGGACTATCTCGACCCTGTCCGCCAGGGGCGGCGTGTAGAGCGGCGAGGTGGAGCCGTAGACGCCGATCAGCGGCCGGTTGAGGGCGGCGGCGACGTGCATCAGGCCAGAGTCGTTGGCGATGACCCGACCGGCCAGGGCCATGAGATCGATCGCCTCGTGCAGGCTGGTCTTGCCCGCCAGCACGTGGCAGTTGGGGCGCGACAGGGGATTGATCCGATCGCAGATGGTGTTGGCCACCTCCACATCCTTGCCGGAGCCGAAGATCCACACCTGCCAGCCTTCATCCAGATGCTTCTGGGCCACCACGGCGTAGTGCCCCTCGGGCCAGCGCTTGGCCGGGCCGAACTCGGCCCCCGGGCAGAGCACCAGCACCGGGCGGGCGCGATTCAGGCCGAGCCGCTCCAGGGCCTTGTCCTGATTGACGAGATCCACGTGCAGGGAGGGATGGGGAATGGACGGGATGTCGCTCCGGCTCTTCATCTGTGCCTTGGGGTAGGCCAGCGCCACATAGCCTTCCACCATCAGCGGGAAGGCCTGCTTGTTGCTGCGCAGGTCGTTGAGCAGGCCGAAGCGGTGCTCCCCCTTCCAGCCGGTACGCACCGGGATCCTGGCAAACCAGGGGATGAGCGCCGACTTCATGGAGTTGGGCTGGATGATGGCCTGATCGTACTGCTCGGCGGCCAACTGCTTGCCAAGGCGGCGGCGTGCCCCCAGCTTGAAGTCACCGTGGCCAAGCGGCATGGGGATGGCCTTGTCCACCTCGGGCATGCGCTCCAGCAGCGCAACGCACCAGGCCGGCGCCATCACATGGAGCTCGCTGCCCGAGTGGTTGCTCTTGAGCGCCTTGTAGAGGCTCTGGGACATCACCATGTCGCCGACCCAGGAGGGGCCGATCACCAATATCTTCATCGCGCGTCTTCTCTCGGGACTGGCCCGGCTGTTGATCGTTACTGGGCGAGATTATGCCCCAAGAAAGGCCGAAGAAATAACAGAAGATACCCGTCTGCTCCCGCAAAACGCCTACCTAGCAGGATCTGCTCCCCCGCGCATCCCTCCTGAGGCCCTCTTCGACCCGGACACGGCGTGCCCTGGGCCACCGACTGCCGGGTAGCAGAGATCCCCCTTCCCCCTCATTCAAAAGCGGGCCCACCGGGCCCTCGGGTCATGCCCCGCGCGGGGTTTTAGGCTAGAATGGGCGCCAATCTGAGCATGACCCGCCCGCCGGGTGCCAACAAGAGTCCCTTGCCTGTGAAAAAACCGACCCTGGCGGCCGTCCTGATCGTCAAGAACGAAGCCGACAACCTCCGTGCCTGCCTCGCCTCCCTCGAAGGCCTGGCGGATGAAATCGTCATTCTCGACTCCGGCAGTCAGGATGACACCCCGGCCATCGCCGCCGAATTTGGCGCCCGCTTCTTCGTCAACACCACTTGGCCCGGTTTCGGCCGTCAGCGCCGCCTCGCCCAGTCCCATGTCCAGTCGGAGTGGGTGCTGTGGCTGGACGCGGACGAGCGGCTCACCCCCGAACTCAGGGAAGCCATCCAGGGGGTCATGGCCAACCCGGCCAGCGACACCATCTACTCCATCCCGCGCCTCTCCTGGGTGTTCGGTCGCTTCATCCGCCACAGCGGCTGGTACCCGGATCGGGTGCTGCGCCTCTACCCCAAGGCGCTGACCGGCTACAACGAGGCGCTGGTACACGAGAAGGTGGAGGTGCGCGCCAACATGAAGATCGTCAACCTGCAGGGCGACCTCCTCCACTACACCTACCGGGATCTGGAACACTACCTGGTCAAATCCGCCGGCTATGCCCGCGCATGGGCCGATCAGCGCACCGCCCGCGGCAAGAAGGGATCCCTCGGCCAGGGGCTGGTCCACGCCGTCGGCTGCTTCCTCAAGATGTACCTGCTCAAGGCCGGTTTCCTCGACGGCAAGCAGGGCCTGCTGCTGGCCATCCTCTCCGCCCACTCCACCTTCGTCAAATACGCCGATCTCTGGGTTCGCCAGCAGCCCCAGCAGCCGAAATAGGGCATCGCCCCACAGATCTCATTCATGACTCACCCCTTGTTCCAGCGGGACAAGGGGCAAACCCCATGGCCAGGGATCGGGCGCAGCCCTCGCGGGGCCGCTCACGGCGCAACCCCGGGCGCCACGGACGAACACTGGCCGCTATAAGCCGAATGCATGGATATTGGTAACATGACCCGACTCCGGCTTATACCGACAGGTTTCCCCTGCCCGGGGCCCGGGCAGGCCCGTCAAGGGGGCTGTCGGGGACCACGTCCGGTAGGCTGGCCTGCCAGCAGGGCTCATCCCCATACAAGACAGGGCCCCGCGGGGCCCTGTCTGTATGTTCTGTGTGCGCTCTCAGCGCTCGGCGCGCCAGAAGGGCGGCGCCCAGCGGGCGATCTCTGCCGCCATGGCCTTGGGATCGAGCTGGCTCATGTCCTCCGGGTGGTCGCTGTCTTCCGGCGGGCTGAAGGGCAGATGGCGCCCCTCGCCGTTGAGCGGCCGCCAGCGCAGCGGCGTCGCCGAACGGTGTGCCGGGAAGAAACCGACGGTCGGCACGTCCATGGCCGCGGCGATGTGCAGGGGCCCCGTGCTGCCCGCCACGAACAGGGCGGCGTTGGCCATCACCTGGCAGAACTTCGGCAACCCCTCGTCGGAGCGATAGATCCAGCCGTTGCCCCCATGGGCCAGCAATTCGGCCGCCAACTGCTCCGCCTTCCCCTCCTCCCCCGGGCCTGCCGTCAGCACGCACTGCAACTCGGGACAGGCCTGGTTGAGCTTGATGATGAGGCGCGAGTACTGCTCGATGGAGAGGTTGTTGGCCGAGCCACCGCTGCCCGCATGCACCATCAGCCAGGGGCGGCTGGCGTCGAGCCTGAGACGGGCGGCGACCTGCTCGCGCACCTGCAGCAGGCTCTCGGGGTCGAAGCCGAGGTAGGGGCCCTGTGGCTCTACCACGGTCTGATGCTGATCGGCGAGGAAGCGGCGCACCAGATCCAGGTTGTATTCGTACTCCGGCTTCTGGGAGCGGGAGCGGCGCTGCACCAGGCGCTGGTTGTAGAGCACCTGGGCCAGCTTGGTGGCCGGGGCCAGCCGGTAGGGAATATGCGCCTTCCACACCAGCTTGGCATTGCGGGTGTTGGAGAAGAGGCAGATGGAGGCATCGAAGGCGGCCGCCTTGATGCGCGCCAGCAGGGCGCGTTGCTGCTCCTTGTCGGCCCGTGCCCCCGGATCCAGGATGATCTCGTCGATCCAGGGGCAGAGGCGGGCCAGGGGCGCCGTGTAGGCGGGAACCAGGGCAGTCACATGACACTCCATGGAGCGCTTGAGCATGGCAAAGCTCGGCCACGCCAGCATGAAGTCACCAATCTTGTCATTGCGGACTACCAGAATACGTTTCATAAAAAATCCCTATGCTCCCTGTCACCAGCGAAGGAGGCTTGATGCGCGATGCGGGTATTCTTGCCTGATGCAGGGCGATTCTCAAGCGAAGACACCACGGGGCCCCGATTTGTGCGACCCCGGCCGCCGATCAGCGCCAGAAATCCGCGCCATCCCGGTCGCGACAAACCGGCAACAGCCCCTATAATGCGACCAGTTTTCCGGTTTCAGGAATCAGCAGCATGACCAACAAGGTAATCTATCCCGGCACCTTCGATCCCATCACCAACGGCCATACCGATCTCATTGGCCGCGCCGCCAGACTGTTCGACGAGGTGGTGGTCGGGGTGGCCAACAGCCCGAGCAAACGGCCGCTGTTCGATCTCGAGGAGCGCGTTCAACTGGCCCGGCAGGTGACGGCTCACCTGCCCAACGTCAAGGTGGTGGGCTTCTCCGGTCTGCTGGTGGATTTTGCCAGGGAGCAGCAGGCCAACGTGCTGATCCGCGGCCTGCGCGCCGTCTCCGACTTCGAATACGAGTTCCAGCTCGCCAACATGAACCGTCGCCTGATGCCCACCCTGGAGAGCGTCTTCCTCACCCCGGCGGAGGAGAACTCCTTTATCTCCTCCACCCTGGTGAAGGAGGTGGCGCTGCACGGTGGCGACATCCACCAGTTCGTCGACCCCCTGGTGGCTCAGGCCATTGCCGCCAAGCAGCAGCGCTAATCCCCTCCCCTGATGGGCCGAAACGAACAAGGGCTACCCGCGGGTAGCCCTTGTTGCATCAACGCACTGCACGCCTAGCCGTGGGCAAACTGCTGGCGGATCGCCAGCTCCAGCTGATCGAGCCACTCGTAACGGCGCCGGTACATGGCCCGCTTCTTGGAGGCGATCTCCTCCAGCGGCTTGCGCACCACGGGTTGCAGCCGCACGAAGTTGGCGTCCTGATCGAGGGCGCCAAACTCCTGCCACAGCTCGTCGTAGTCCGCCTGCAGGCAGGCTTTCTTCTTCTTGCTGTACCGTCTTGCCTGGAAGATGTGGGCCTTCATGCGCACCGCACAGACCCGGTGGGCCCCCATGGCCCCGGCCAGCGCCATTACCAGCATCACCACCAGCGACTTGGGTCTCAGACCCTGACCCGCCCGGGTCAATGCCCGCACCTGCTCCTGGGGCTGCTCGACACAGGGCTCTGGCCCCTGCACCGACCCGATCACCAGGGCCAGCTCCTGTTCGTTGCCCGCCAGGGAGAAGGCACAGCTGTAGAGTCGCTCCCCCCGCGCGTTGACGATGGAGAGCGCCAGCTCCGCCTCCCGGCGGAAGGTGCCGTCGTGACGCAGCACGATGCGCCAGCCGCCATCGGGATAATGGCCCAGCACTATCCCCTCCCCCAGATAGAGCGGGTCGATGAGCTCGGGGTACAGGCCCAGCAGCAGGCGGTAGTGATCCTCCACCATCTTGACCCGCTGGTTCACCGTCGAGCAGGCGAAGCGATAGGGGCGCATCGGCTTGTCGAGCAGCTCGGGGTGGCGGGCGGGAAGCGCCCGCAGGGGGGCGCTCTGGAACAGCTCGAACACCCGGTTCAACTGCGCACGGTAGAGCAGACTGCGCAGCAAAAACTTGCCGCGATTGAAGGTCTTGCGGGCGCTGTCTTCGGGATAGAGGAAGCGGGCCATATCGTGGGCACAATAGTGCCCCTGCCGGGATAAATGTTCCCAGTCTATTGATTTAGCTGTCATTTTATTACCTCGCAGCCTGAACTGGCGAGATAGTAGTCATGGGCTGACGCCGCTTCAACAGACTGGAAATACTCTCTTACAACTTGGCTGGTTCCGGCTCAAAAATCCCACTTTCAGCGTTGGCAGTGGGAGCAGAACACCGTGGTTCGCTGGCCCATCTTCACCTCGGTGAGCAGGGTGTGGCAGTGGAAACAGGGCTGGCTGCCACGACCGTAAACCTGCAGCTGCTGGACGAAATAGCCCGGCTTGCCGTCGGCGCTGGTGAAATCCTTGAGGGTGGTGCCCCCCTGGTGAATGGCTTCGGCCAGCACCCGCTTGATCTCGCTCACCAGGGTGCCCAGCCGCTCGGCGCTGATGTTGCCCGCCGCCCGCCTGGGATGAATGCCGGCGGCATAGAGCGCCTCGTTGGCGTAGATGTTGCCCACCCCGACCACCACATGGTTGTCCATCAGGAACTGCTTGATGGCGGTGCTGCGCCCCTTCGCCCGCTCCCGCAGGTAATCGGCATGGAAGGCATCGGTGAGGGGTTCCGGCCCCAGCTTGGCGAGCAGGGCATGGGCCTCGGCCGGTTCGCGGGTCCACAGCAGGGCGCCAAAACGGCGCGGATCGTTGAGCCGCAGCAGCTTGCCGTTGGCCAGCTCGATATCCACGTGATCGTGCTTCTCGGCCGGGGTGCCGATGTCCAGCACCCGCAGGCTGCCGGACATCCCGAGATGCAGGATGGCGGTGCCGAAGTCGGTCTCCAGCAACAGGTATTTGGCGCGGCGGCTGACGCGGTGGATGACGAGATCCACCAGCTCCTGGATCTCGCCGGGCACGGGCCAGCGCAGGCGGCCGTCCCGCACCACCACGCGGGTCACCTTGATGCCGGTAAGCCAGGGGGAGATGCCCTGGCGGCTGACTTCGACTTCCGGTAATTCAGGCATGGGCGATCTCTCGTTCAGGGAATGGGACGCATCAGGTCACGGTATTGCGCCTGACTCAAGCTGAGCCAGGTCGAGGAGGGCAGCAGGGCGGCAAACTTGCCGTCGTCCTGATAGAGCCCGACTTCCACCGGATCGCTCTGTCCGGCGATCCAGATCTTGAGGGTCACCGGGGTGCCGCGCACGGGCTCGCCGGGGGGCAGCAGCCAGCCTTGCCACGCCTCGATGCGGGCCGCCAGCTGGGTGCTGCCAAGCCCCAGATCCGGCGCGCTGCGCCAGCCCTGGCCGATACGCTCTATCTGCCAGCTCGGCCCCTGCCAGGTCAGCACCACGGCACTCTCCGGCAACAGCGGACGCGCGCGTTTGGCACTGTTCTCCTGCTGGGCCTGCTCCAGCCGGTGCAACAGGGTAATGACGATCAACACGACCACGATGATCACGTTGTTCCAGCCTTTGCGGCTCAGTTTGAACATGGCTAGCCTCCCTTCGAATCGGCAGTGTACTGAATTCCAGCCATAAAAAAACCCGGCACGAGGCCGGGTTTTTGCAGCGAAACCAAGTAATTACTTGATTTTGCCTTCTTTGTAGATCACATGCTGACGAATCACGGGATCAAATTTCTTGATCTCCATTTTTTCGGGCATGGTGCGCTTGTTCTTGGTAGTGGTATAGAAGTGACCAGTACCGGCGCTGGAGTTCAGGCGAATCTTATCGCGAATACCTTTAGCCATGATCTAATTCCTTATACCTTAACGCCGCTGGCACGCAGTTCAGCCAGAACCACTTCAACGCCGCGCTTGTCGATGATACGCATGCCTTTTGCGGATACGCGCAGGCTCACGAAGCGTTTTTCACTCTCAACCCAGAAACGGTGAGTGTGCAGGTTCGGCAGGAAACGACGCTTGGTAGCGTTGTTAGCGTGCGAACGGTTGTTACCAACTGCCGGGCGCTTGCCGGTTACTTGGCATACTCTAGACATGTCAGTCTCTCCAAATCTTACTTCATTGCTCGAGCAAATATCTGCCCCGCTGGCCTTCGATTGCGGGGCAAACAGAAGGCGGCATTTTATACAGCATCCGTGATCAAAGATCAACTAATACAGTGCCAGAGCCCAGTCACAACCAACCACGCTCTGCGAAAGAAACCGTGATGCCATCACCGATCACCAGGTGATCAAGCACTCTGATATCGACCAGGGCCAGGGCGGCCAGGATCCGATCCGTGATCTGGCGGTCCGCCCGACTGGGCTCGGCCACGCCGGACGGGTGATTATGCGCCAGAATCACGGCGGCTGCATTATGTTTGAGCGCGATCTGCACGATTTCTCTGGGCCAGACGCTCGCCGAGTCGAGGGTGCCGTAAAAAAGTTCGACAAACCGGATGACCCTGTGCTGGCTGTCCAGCAGCAGCAGGGCGAACACCTCCCGCCCCCGATCCCGCAACTGGGCTTGCAGAAAGTCACGGGTAAGCCCGGGCGAGGTGAGCGCCTCTCCCCGTTGCAACTGTTCGGCCAGATGGCGCCGCCCCATCTCCAGCACCGCCTGCAACTGGGCATACTTGGCAGGTCCCAGCCCGTGAGCGCCACAAAAATCCTGCTGCTCGGCTCCCAGCAGTGCCCGCAGGGAACCAAACTGCTGCAACAACTGGCGGGAGAGATCCACCGCACTCAACCCGCTGACCCCGGTGCGCAGGAAGATGGCCAGCAGTTCGGCATCGGAGAGCGTCGCCGCCCCTCGGCGCAGCAGCTTTTCCCTCGGGCGCTCCTCTTCCGGCCACTCCTTGATGCTCATTTGTCTCTCCCTCATGGCTATTGAGAGAAAACATAGCAAAGAATCCCGCGAGCCCGACCACAACTCCCCCATGTCAGCCTCTGTCGCCACCCATTGCCTGTGCTATCTTAGCCGACCAGTCAGAGTGAGCCGGAAGAGAAGCAGCAGATGAGATTGGCCGATAAACGCATCCTGTTGGGTGTCAGTGGCGGGATCGCCGCCTACAAGAGTGCCGAACTGGTACGTCGCCTGAAAGATCAGGGGGCCGAGGTGCGAGTGGTGATGACCCGCTCCGCCAAGGAGTTCATCACCCCGCTGACTCTGCAAGCCGTCTCAGGCCACCCGGTGGCCGACAGTCTGCTCGACCCGGCTGCCGAGGCGGGCATGGGCCACATCGAGCTGGCCAAGTGGGCCGATCTGGTGCTGATCGCCCCCGCCAGCGCCAATCTGATGGCCCGCATGGCCGCCGGCATGGCGGACGAGCTGCTCACCACCCTCTGCCTGGCCACCCCGGCGACTGTCGCCCTGGCGCCAGCCATGAACCAGCAGATGTATCGCAACGCCGCTACCGAGGCCAACCTTCAGACCCTCGCCGAGCGCGGCATTCAGCTGTGGGGGCCGGATTCCGGCAGCCAGGCCTGCGGCGATGTGGGCCCGGGCCGGATGCTGGATCCCCTGGAACTGGTGGAACGCTGCTGCCAGCAGCTCGCCGCCGAACCGCTCCTGGCAGGCGTCAGGTTGCTGCTCACCGCCGGGCCGACCCGGGAGGCGCTGGATCCGGTGCGCTATATCAGCAACCACAGCTCCGGCAAGATGGGCTACGCCATCGCCCACGCCGCGCGCGAAGCGGGCGCGGAGGTGACCCTGGTGAGCGGCCCGGTGGCACTGGCCACCCCGGCCAGCGTTACCCGCATCGATGTGGAGAGTGCCCTGCAGATGCACGAAGCAGTGATGAGCCGGGTCGGTGAGTGCGACCTCTTTATCGGCTGCGCTGCCGTCGCCGACTACCGTCCCGCCCAGGTGGCCGAGCAAAAGATCAAGAAGACCGGCGACAACGACCAGATGCAGCTGACCCTGGTCAAAAACCCCGACATCATCGCCGATGTGGGGGCGTTGTCAGACAAACCCTTCACCGTCGGATTTGCCGCCGAAACCGTGGATGTGGAACAATACGCCCTCGACAAACTTCGACGTAAGCGGCTGGACATGATCGCAGCCAACGATGTGTCCCGTGCAGGCCAGGGTTTCAATGCCGATGACAACGCCCTGACCGTCTTCTGGCAAGGGGGTCAAGCCGCCCTGCCCCTGGCCGATAAGCTGACGCTGGCCCGTCATCTTGTCGCCCTGATTGCACGCCATTATCGACCCTGAGCCCATTGAACATGCCGGGAGCCCCAGGCTCCTGCAGTACCACCCGATCGCCAGGCGATCCAATTGAAAAAGATTCATGACGACACAAATTGAACTGAAAATCCTGGATGCCCGCATCGGCACCGACTTCCCGCTGCCCGCTTACGCCACACCGGGCTCCGCTGGCATGGACTTGCGCGCCCTGCTGGATGCCCCGCTGACCCTGGCCCCAGGCGACACCACGCTGGTGCCGACCGGGCTGGCCATTCACATCCAGGATCCGGGTCTGTGCGCCACCATCCTGCCCCGCTCCGGCCTCGGCCATAAGCACGGCATCGTGCTGGGCAACCTGGTCGGCCTCATCGACTCCGACTACCAGGGTCAGTTGATGGTCTCGGTCTGGAACCGTGGCAACGACAGCTTCACCATGCAGCCTGGCGAGCGCATCGCCCAGCTGGTGATCCTGCCGGTGGTACAGGCCAGCTTCCAGTTGGTCGACGAATTCAATCAGAGTGAACGGGGTGAAGGCGGGTTTGGTTCTTCTGGTCGCCAATAACAAGACCACACGGCCCCCTGGGGCACGTGCCAAATAATAGAATCAAGCCATTGTTTTTTTAGGGGAATCCATGGCAAGCAGTAACCAGAAACAGAGTCGGCGCGATCAGATCCTGCAGGCACTCGCCCACATGCTGGAAACCAGCCCGGGCCAGCGCATCACCACGGCACGCCTCGCGGCCGAGGTGGGCGTGTCCGAGGCGGCCCTCTACCGGCATTTTCCCAGCAAGGCGAGGATGTTCGAGGGGCTGATCGACTTTATCGAGGATTCCCTGCTGTCACGGGTCAACCTGATCATGGCCGAAGAGAAGGACACCATGGCCCGCTGCCATCACATACTGCAGCTGCTGCTGGTGTTTGCCGAGCGCAACCCCGGCATCACCCGCATTCTCAATGGCGATGCCCTGCTGGGCGAACACGATCGGCTGCGGGATCGCATCAGCATTCTGTTCGACAAGCTGGAGACCCAGATCAAGCAGGTACTGCGCGAGAAACGGCTGCGGGAAGGCCAGGGCTTCCAGCTCGACGAGACCATGCTGGCCAACCTGCTGCTGGCCTATACCGAGGGCCGCATCAGCCAGTTCGTCCGCTCGGAGTTCAAAATCAAGCCCACCGCCGGGTTTGAAGATCAGTGGCAGTTTATCCGCAGCCAGTTGCTGCAAAGCTGAGCCAGCAGACCGCATCAACCAATGCACGTCCCGCTCCGAGTTCACAATCAAGCCCACTGCAGGCTTTGAAGATCAGTGGCAGTTTATCCGCAGCCAGCTGCTGCAAAGCTGAGCCAGCAGACCGCATCAACCAATGCACGTCCGCTCCGAGCTCACAATCAAACCCACCGCCGGGTTTGAAGATCAGTGGCAGTTCATCCGCAGCCAGCAGCTGCAAAGCTGAGTGCGCACATGCCCAGCGTCCCTGCGCCAGCAGGGTTGTGACGAAGCGGGAGGCCTTGGCCTCCCTTGCTTTTTGTGGCACAAAAGAAGAGACAAGCACCAGATGCGACCCAGCTTGTCGCGCTCAAGTGTTACATTCATTTGCCATAAATCTTCACACCAACAGGACATCCTATGGAACCCGAGATCATTACCGAAGCACAGACCTGGCTGACCAACAACCAGGGACTGATCATCGAGTATGCGGTCAACATCGCCGCCGCCCTGATCACCCTGCTGGTCGGTTACATTGCCGCCAACCTTCTCAGCGGTGGCGTGGTCAAGGTGATGCAGACCCGCAAGCTGGACACCACCGTCACCCACTTCGTCGGCAGCATCCTCAAATACACCATCCTGGTGTTCGTGGTGATCGCCGCCCTGGGCCGGGTAGGGGTGCAGACCGCCTCCTTCGTCGCCATTATCGGTGCCGCTGGTCTGGCCATCGGTCTGGCGCTGCAGGGCTCTCTCTCCAACTTTGCCGCCGGTTTCCTGCTCATCATCTTCCGCCCCATCAAGGCAGGGGAATTTATCGAGGTGGCAGGCACCAATGGCGTTGTGCAATCGGTCCAACTCTTCACCACCACCCTCACCTCGGGTGACAACAAGATGGTGGTAGTGCCGAACTCCGCCATCCTCAACGGCACCATCGTCAACTACTCGCGCATGGATACCCGCCGCGTCGACATGACCTTCGGCATCGGCTACGGCTCCGACCTGCGCAAGGCCAAACAGATCCTGGAGCGGCTGGTGAGCGAAGAGCCCCGCATCCTGAAGGAGCCGGCAGCCACCATTGCCGTTGCCGCGCTGGCCGACTCCTCGGTCAACATCGTGGTGCGTCCCTGGGTCAAGACCGGTGATTACTGGGGTGTCTGGTTCGACTTCCACGAGAAGGTGAAGCTCACCTTCGACGCCGAGGGCATCGAGATCCCCTTCCCCCAGCGTGTGGTTCACATGCAGAAGACGGCGGATTGATCCTCGGTGTGCGTTCTCCAGTGCCAGCCTTCGGGCTGGCACTGTCGTTTCTGCCTTCTGTGACATGAAAAAAACCGGCCACAGGCCGGTCTTGCGCACCGTGTTCTCACCCCAGCCGGCGTGCAACCCGGTTGAGCAGGGGCTGCATCAGCACATAGCCCCCCAGCACGGCTCCGATCACCGCCAACACGCGGATCTCCAGCGTCGGCGCCGCATTGGCCAGCGTCAGGGTCAGCAAACCGATGAGGCCGGTGGCGATCAGGCTCAGGGCAAACAGGGATAACAGGGCTTTCATCTCGATCTCCTCATTCCACACCATTGATTCCATACCTTGGCCATCCCTGGGAGATCTCGTCCATTCGGCTCATATGGTAGCCAGCGTCTGTTGCCCGCCATTTGCGCCTGCTCAAAAAACCGTCCGATGAGCGTCTGTTGAATACCCTTTTATCTGTCACGCCAGCTTTCCAGCGCCACGGCCGTGCTCCCCTTGAAATGAAAACCTTTTCAACCCGAATAAGCATGCGCGAACGCAAGATCCCGGGGTACTGGGTGACTCATAATCGCACTGTTTTGGTTGTACACTCCCTCGTTGCAGACAATTGGTAATGCTCTGTTACACGGGGCGCACGGAGTGCCCGGTATAATGCTCGCATAATAAGGTTTGGCGGGAGCCTTGCCTGCAAGGTTCAAACACAACTTGGAAGACTGATAATCCTATGAAAAATATCAATCCAACCCGGACCCAGGCCTGGCAGGCACTGGAAGCCCATTTTGCAGCCAACAAGGAGATGAGTCTCAAGGATCTGTTCGCACAGGATCCCAAGCGTTTTGACAAGTTCTCCCTCACCTTCGGTGGCGACATCCTGGTCGACTACTCCAAGAACCTGATCACCGAAGAGACCCTCAAGTTGCTGGTTGATCTGGCCAAAGAGACCGATCTTCGCAGCGCGATCGATGCCATGTTCAATGGCGAGAAGATCAACATGACCGAAGGGCGCTCCGTACTGCACGTGGCCCTGCGCAACCGTTCCGACCGCCCCATCGAGTGCGACGGCAAGGACGTGATGCCGGAAGTGAACGCCGTACTGGCCAAGATGAAAGGCTTCTGCGAGAAGATCATCTCCGGCGAGTGGAAAGGCTACACCGGCAAAGCGATCCAGCATGTGGTCAACATCGGTATCGGTGGCTCCGATCTCGGCCCGGTAATGATCACCGAGGCACTGCGTCCCTACAAAAACCACCTGCAGATGCACTTCGTCTCCAACGTCGACGGCACCCACATCGCTGAGACCCTGAAGAAGATCGATCCGGAAACCACCCTGTTCCTGGTGGCCTCCAAGACCTTCACCACCCAGGAGACCATGACCAACGCCCTGACCGCCCGCGACTGGTTCATCAAGATCGCCGGTGACAAGGCCCACGTTGCCAAGCACTTCGCCGCCCTCTCCACCAACGGCAAGGCCGTGGCCGAGTTCGGTATCGACACCAACAACATGTTCGAGTTCTGGGACTGGGTTGGCGGCCGCTACTCCTCCTGGTCTGCCATCGGCATGCCTATCGCCCTGTCCGTCGGTTTCGAGAACTTCGAAGCGCTGCTGCAAGGCGCTTTCGAGATGGACATGCACTTCGCCACTGCCTCCTACGAGCAGAACGTGCCGGTGCTGCTGGCGCTGATTGGCCTGTGGTACAACAATTTCCATGGTGCCGAGTCCGAAGCCATCCTGCCGTACGATCAGTACATGCATCGCTTCCCTGCCTACTTCCAGCAAGGCAACATGGAGTCCAACGGCAAGTACGTGGATCGCGACGGCCATCCGGTTGACTACCAGACCGGCCCCATCATCTGGGGTGAGCCGGGTACCAACGGCCAGCACGCCTTCTACCAGTTGATCCATCAGGGCACCAAGCTGATCCCCTGCGACTTCCTGGCGCCGGCCATCAGCCATAACCCCATCGGTGACCACCATCCGAAACTGCTGGCCAACTTCTTCGCCCAGACCGAGGCCCTGGCCTTCGGCAAGAGCAAGGAAGCGGTGGAGGCCGAGTTCCTGGCCGCCGGCAAGACGCTGGAGCAGGTCAAGGATCTGGTGCCGTTCAAGGTGTTCGAAGGCAACCGCCCGACCAACTCCATTCTGTTCAAGCAGCTGACCCCGAAAACCCTCGGCTCCCTGATCGCCATGTACGAGCACAAGATCTTCGTACAAGGCGCAATCTGGAACATCTTCTCCTTCGACCAGTGGGGTGTGGAGCTGGGCAAACAGCTGGCCAACAAGATCCTGCCGGAGCTGGGCACCGATGAGGCCGTCACCAGCCACGACGGCTCCACCAACGGCCTGATCAACACCTGGAAAGCCTGGAAGGCCTGATTGCTCCCGCCCTCCAGAATGCAAAAGCCCCGCTCGATGAGCGGGGCTTTTTTATAGGCTTCAATCTGTCTGTTTGCATCATCCGGACGACAGGCCAGGTGTCTAAGCCAGCCAGTAACGGGGATCGTCATCCCCGCCCCTTCCGATGCCGCTCAGCGAAGGCTTAACCGCCGACGGCAATACGCTTCATGTCCTTCATGTAACCACGCAGGGTCTGGCCGATCTTCTCGATCGGGTGGTTGCGGGTCGCTTCGTTGGCAGCCAGCAGGGCCAGGTTGTCCACCGCCTTGCTCTCGGCACGGGCACTGCCCAGGTCCCCTGCTTGCAGGGTCGGCATGAAGTGCTCACGCAGCAGCGGCACGGCAGCGTTGGCAAACAGGTAGTTGCCGTACTCCGCGGTATCGGAGATGACCACGTTCATCTCGTACAGACGCTTGCGGGCGACGGTGTTGGCGATCAGCGGCAGCTCGTGCAGAGACTCGTAGTAGGCGGACTCTTCATAGATGCCGGAGGCCACCATGGTTTCGAACGCCAGCTCGACACCCGCCTTGACCATGGCCACCATGACCACGCCATTATCGAAGTACTCCTGCTCGGCGATCTTGCCAGCATAGGCAGGGGCATTCTCGAAGGCGGACTTGCCGGTCTCTTCGCGCCAGCCGAACAGCTTGGCATCGTCTTCGGCCCAGTCAGCCATCATGCCGCGGGAGAACTCGCCGGCGATGATGTCATCCATGTGCTTCTCGAACAGCGGACGCATCAGGGTGCGCAGTTGCTCGGAGAGCTCGAAGGCACGCAGCTTGGCCGGGTTGGAGAGACGGTCCATCATCAGGCTGATGCCGCCCTGCTTCAGGGCCTCGGTGATGGTCTCCCAGCCGAACTGGATCAGCTTGCCGGCATAGGCCGGGTCAGTGCCCTCGGCAACCAGCTTGTCGTAGCAGAGCAGGGAACCGGCCTGCAGCATGCCGCACAGAATGGTCTGCTCGCCCATCAGATCGGATTTCACTTCCGCGACGAAGGAAGATTCCAGCACGCCGGCACGGTCGCCACCGGTAGCAGAGGCCCACGCCTTGGCAATGGCCATGCCCTCACCCTGGGGATCGTTCTCCGGGTGGACGGCGATCAGGGTTGGTACGCCGAAACCACGCTTGTACTCTTCACGCACTTCGGTGCCCGGGCATTTGGGTGCAACCATCACTACGGTGATGTCGGCACGGATCTGCTGACCCTCTTCCACCACGTTGAAGCCGTGGGAGTAGCCCAGAGCGGCGCCTTGCTTCATCAGCGGCATCACGGTTTTGACGACGTCGGAGTGCTGCTTGTCCGGAGTCAGGTTCAGCACCAGATCGGCGGTCGGGATCAGATCTTCATAGGTGCCGACCACGAAGCCGTTGTCGGTGGCCTTCTGCCAGGAGGCGCGCTTCTCGGTGATGGCGGCCTTGCGCAGGGCGTAGGAGATGTCCAGCCCGGAGTCGCGCATGTTCAGACCCTGGTTCAGGCCCTGGGCGCCACAGCCCACAATCACCACCTTCTTGCCTTTCAGCACGTTGCAGCCGTCCGCGAACTCTTCGCGCTGCATGAAACGACACTTGCCCAGCTGGGCCAACTGCTGACGCAGGTTCAAGGTGTTGAAATAGTTAGCCATGGTGATTGCTCCGTTCGATTGATTCCATGCCGGATAGCGGCGTTGTCGAAACCACTATAGCGCGGGACACTTATTGCCTGAACTGATATATTCGAAATAGTACGTTGCAGGAATTGAAATGTGATTTCCCGCAATCTCCCGCCGCCGAGCCATCGTGCTACAGGGCGCCTGACAACGCCGCAGGAATAAAAAGATGGACCTTCGCAATCTCGAACTGTTTCTCCACCTCGCCGACTCCCTCCACTTCGGCAAAAGCGCCGATGCCATGGCGGTCAGCCCCTCCACCCTGAGCCGCGCCATCCAGCGACTGGAACAGGAGACCGGCTGCGTGCTGTTCGAGCGGGACAACCGCTCGGTGCGGCTCACCCCTGCTGGTGACAAGCTGCGGGAGTTTGGCGGTGCCTTGCTGCAGGAGTGGCGCCAACTCAAACAGGAGCTCAAGCGCAGCGACGAGCCGCTGCAAGGGCGGCTGCGGGTGTTCTGCTCGGTCACCGCCAGCTACTTTCTGCTGCCCGAGGTACTGGAACGCTTTCGTCGCCGTTATCCCCAGCTGGAGATCAAGCTGGAGACCGGCGACCCTGCACTGGCAGTGGACAAGATCCTGGCTGACGAAGCCGATCTCGCCATCGCAGCGAGGCCGGATGCGCTCTCGTCCAAGCTGGAATTCGCCAGCCTGCAACAAGTCCCTCTGGTGTTCATCGCCCCCCGCAATGCCCCCCAGCAGGGTCAGTGGTTCCCCCAGGGCGAACCTGACTGGGAGCGCCTGCCGCTGATCCTCTCCGAACAGGGGCTGGCCCGAAAGCGCTGTGATCAATGGTTTCGCAACAAGGGGATAGCTCCCAACATCTATGCAGAAGTGGCGGGCAACGAGGGCATCGTCGCCATGGTGGCCCTCGGCTTCGGTGTGGGTGTCGTGCCTGCCGCCGTCATCGATCACAGCCCCATGGGGGACAAGGTGCGTGTGGTCGAGCCCAAACCGGCGCTCAAGGCGTTCGACGTCGGCATCGCCGTGCTCAAGAAGCGGCTGGAAGAGCCGCTGATCCGCGCCTTCTGGGACACTGCACGCGGCCAGGGAGGCCTTCGCTGATCCGGCAGGCGTCAGAGCCACAGTGAGTGTCAAATGTATCAGTATGAAAGTGGGGGAGAAGAGGGGACACTGGCCGGCACCATCCAGCCACCATCAAGGAATAGAGCGTGAGCCAGCATCTTGTCGAAATCCGCAGTGCCATCCTGTTCGCAGAATATCTGCAAAGCCTCGGGGTCCAGCGCCATGAACTCGATCGGGAGCAGGAGATCTATCTCCAGGACAGGCACCTCGCCACGGTTCAATGCATTCAGGGGGAGCTGCGCTTTTATCTGCGCGCCAGCGCACTAGCCAGATCGTGATCCGCAATCGGTCACAGAACCCGCACGCAAAGCGTATTAGACTGGCACCATCCGTCCCCCTCGCCCCGGGGGCCACCACGAGGAGTGCCCATGAAACAAAGCGGCCTGGATCGGCTCTTCAAACCTCACTCGATCGCCGTCATCGGCGCCTCCTGTGATCCGCAGAAGGCAGGCCATGTGGTCATCCGGCACCTGCTGGCGGGTCAGTTCCAGGGCCCCATACTACCCGTGGCCCCCCGCAGCCAGGCCGTCGCTGGCGTGCTCGCCTATCCGGACATAGAGAGCCTTCCCCTCTCCCCCGATCTCGCCATCGTCTGTACCCGGCGCGAACGGGTACTGCCGCTCATCGAGGAGCTCGGCAAGAAAGGAACCGGAGCCGCCATCATACTGGCCGCCCAGTTCTCCACTGACGAGCGCCTGCGGCTCAAGCATCTGTGCCAGCAATACGGCATCCGGCTGCTCGGCCCCAACAGCATGGGCATGCTGCTCCCCGGGCAGGGTATCAACGCCAGCTTTTCCCCCATTGCAGCGACTCCGGGACAGGTGGCGTTTCTCTCCCAGTCGGCAGCGGTCAGCACCACCATCCTGGATTGGGCCAAGCAGCGCGAAATCGGCTTCTCGGCCTTCATCTCCCTGGGCGATCATTGCGACATCGACTTTGGCCAACTGCTGGATCAGCTCTCCCGGGACGGGACGACCCGCGCCATCCTGATCTACATGGACAAGCTGCACGATGCCAGGCACTTTCTCTCCGCCGCCCGTGCCGCCTCGCGCAACAAACCCATCCTGATTCTCAAGAGCGGTCGGCACGACCCGGCCAACGGTCTCGACAATGTCTATGATGCCGCCATCCGCCGGGCTGGCATGCTGCGCGTCCGGGATACCCACGAACTGTTTGCCACTGTCGAGACCCTGAGCCACTCCCTAACCCTCAAGGGGGAGCGGCTCGCCATCCTCTCCAACGGGCGCGGTCTCGCCAACATGGCCGCAGACGTACTGCTGTCTCGGGGAGGCAAGCTGGCGATGCCACCCCTCGACATCGGCAGCGATGCAGATATCGAGGCCTACAAGAGTGCACTCGAGACGCTGCTCCAAGGGGACAGTGCCGATGCCATCCTGCTGATCCATGCACCGTCCCTCACCGCCCGAGGTGTCACCCTCGCCAGCAACCTGATCGACTTCATCAAGCAGCATCCCAGGGCCAGACGATTCAACATACTGACCAACTGGGCAGGCGAATACTCCGCCCAAGAGGGGAGACGCCTGTTCAACGAGGCGGGCATCCCGACCTATCGCACCCCGGAAAGCGCCGTCACGGCCTTCATGCACATGGTGGAATATCGTCGCAACCAGAAACAGTTGATGGAAACACCGGCCTCCCTGCAGGGCGACAGGCTCGATGTCGAGCGCTGCCAGCAGCTCCTTGGGCAAGCGCTGGACCGCCAGCAGCGGGTGCTGGACACCCACCTGGCCCATCCCATCTTGCAGGCAGCCGGGCTATCCACCCTCGCGACCTGGATCGTTTCCGATGCCATCGAGGCCGCACTGACTGCAGAACAGATTGGCTACCCCGTAGCGGTGAAGCTGCGATCTCCCGACATCGCCCACAAATCCGATGTACACGGTGTCATGCTGAACCTGCGCACCTCGGCGGAAGTCGCCCAGGCGGCGGATGCCATTCTGGACAGGGTACGTCAGCATGATCCTGGCGCCCGCATAGAAGGGCTGCTGGTACAACGCATGGCACGCCGCAGCGGGGGTCTGGAGCTACGGATCCGCTTGCAGCAGGATCCGGTCTTCGGCCCCGTCATCCTGCTCGGGGAATCCGGCGCCGAGCCCCGCGACATGGTCGCGGCTCTTCCTCCCCTCAACCAGGCACTGGCTCGCTACCAGATCATTGGTGCCCTCAAGGATGGCAAGATCCGCGAGCAGGCCAGTCCGGTACGGCTCGATATCGACGCCCTCGGCCAGGTGCTGTGCCAGCTCTCCGAGCTGCTGCTGGCCTTCCCCGAGATACAAGAACTGGATCTGCACCCGCTGCAGGCCTGTGGCGAAGAGATGGTGATCCTGGATGCCCGGCTCGTCTTGGCAGAGCGAGGGCAACAAGTTCTGCCACTGGCCATTCGCCCCTATCCCACCGAGCTGGAAGAGGGTGCCTGGCTGAAAGATCAGAGTCATGTGCTGCTGCGCCCCATCCGCCCCGAAGACGAGCCCGCCCACAAGCAGTTCGTGCGGCAGGTGTCTGATGAAGACAGGTACAAACGCTTTTTCGCCGATGTGGGGGAGCTGGGGCATGAGGAGCTGGCCCGCATGACCCAGATCGATTATGACCGGGAAATGGCCTTCGTCGCCGTGGGTCAGGACGGCCCTTTCAGCCAGCAGATCCTGGGAGTGGTGCGAGCCATTGCCAGCCCGGATCAATCGGATGCGGAGTTTGCCATCCTGGTCCGCTCAGACTTGAAAGGGTTCGGACTCGGCAAGTTGATGATGGAAAAGATCGTGCGTTATGCCAGAGAGCGTGGCATAGGCCAGCTCTCTGGCATGACCATGCCCAGCAATCGCGGCATGATCAATCTGGCCAAACGGCTCGGTTTCAAGATCGATATTCAGCTGGAAGATGGGATAGTCAACATGGAGCTGCCCTGTGCTGATCAGGTTGTATAACGATACAATCGTGGTGGTAAATTAACCAGATATGGACGGATAACGTGAATTTCAGGCAATAAAAAACCCCGCTCGAGTGAGCGGGGTTTCTTGTATTGGGTGCCTGGCAGTGTCCTACTCTCGCATGGCGAATGCCACACTACCATCGGCGCTACAGCGTTTCACTTCTGA